>NZ_CP012024.1:1244500-1546250 GCF_001050115.1 Bacillus smithii
CCATGGAGATTCTTGTCAAAACCGATCAGCCATTTTGTTACAGGTTTCATAAGACGATATATATAAATATTTTGATTGCATTGGGGGAGAGAAATGATGAAAAAGATTGAGAAAGTGCTTGTCGCCAATAGGGGTGAAATTGCCATTCGCGTCTTTCGGGCATGCACAGAATTAAATATTCGAACGGTGGCCATCTATTCAAAAGAAGACTCCGGTTCTTACCATCGTTATAAAGCGGATGAAGCTTATTTAGTCGGTGAAGGAAAAAAGCCGATAGACGCTTATTTAGATATAGAAGGGATACTGGAAATTGCGAAGAACGCAGAAGTGGATGCCATTCATCCAGGCTACGGTTTTTTATCTGAAAATATTGAATTTGCAAGAAGATGCGAAGAAGAAGGAATTATTTTCATAGGTCCGCGGACCGAACATTTGGATATGTTTGGCGACAAAGTAAAAGCCAGAAAACAAGCGCAGCGAGCAGGAATTCCTGTTATTCCAGGAAGCGATGGACCTGTTTCCGGCTATGAAGAGATTGAAGCGTTTGGGGAAAAATATGGTTACCCGATCATCATTAAAGCAGCATTAGGCGGCGGCGGACGCGGTATGCGAATTGTTCATAGCAGTGAAGAAGTGAAAGAAGCTTACGAACGAGCTGCGTCGGAAGCGAAAGCCGCATTTGGCAGCAGTGAAGTCTATGTTGAAAAATTTGTCCAAAATCCGAAACATATCGAAGTCCAAATTCTTGGAGATAAAGAAGGAAATATCATTCATCTGTATGAACGCGATTGCTCCGTACAGCGCCGGCATCAGAAAGTAGTCGAAGTGGCTCCTTGCGTTTCTTTATCGGATGAACTTCGCGAAAAAATTTGTGAAGCAGCTGTGCAGTTAATGAAAAACGTTCAATACGAAAATGCAGGTACGGTCGAATTTTTAGTTTCGGGCGAAAATTTTTACTTTATTGAAGTAAACCCGCGCATTCAAGTAGAACATACCATCACTGAACTGATCACGGGCATCGATATTGTACAAACCCAAATTATGATTGCGAAAGGGTACTCGTTACATAGTGAAAAAATAGGGATTCCAAAACAAGAAAACATTCATCTTAATGGATATGCCATTCAATCACGTGTGACAACAGAAGATCCAACGAACAATTTTATGCCGGATACAGGAAAAATCATGGCTTATCGATCCGGTGGAGGGTTTGGAGTACGATTAGATGCAGGAAATGGGTTTCAAGGAGCAGTCATTACACCTTATTACGACTCGCTATTAGTGAAAGTGTCTACTTGGGCTCTAACATTTGAGCAAGCGGCTGCAAAAATGGTTCGAAACCTTCAAGAATTCAGAATTCGCGGAATCAAAACAAATATTCCATTTTTGGAAAATGTCATGAAACACGAAAAATTTCTGTCAGGGAATTACGACACGTCTTTTTTAGATACAACACCTGAATTATTTATTTTTCCAAAAAGAAAAGACCGTGGCACCAAAATGTTAAACTACATCGGAACGATCACCGTCAACGGATTCCCGGGCATTGAAAAAAAGAAAAAACCGGTATTTGACAAACCTCGGATCCCTAAAATTAAGCATTACGAGGAAATACAGTCAGGGACAAAACAAATTCTGGACAAAGAAGGGCCGGACGGACTTGTCAAATGGGTGAAAAATCAAAAGAATTTGTTGTTGACAGATACCACTTTCCGCGATGCTCATCAATCGCTTTTGGCAACTCGGGTAAGAACGAATGACCTTGTTCGCATTGCCGAACCAACAGCACGACTGCTCCCTAATTTGTTTTCATTGGAAATGTGGGGAGGAGCTACCTTTGATGTCGCCTATCGGTTTTTGAAAGAAGACCCGTGGGATCGATTGCTGCAATTGAGGAAAGAAATTCCCAATATTTTATTTCAAATGCTGTTAAGAGCATCGAATGCAGTCGGTTATAAAAATTATCCTGACAATGTCATCCGTGAATTTGTAGCAAAATCTGCAGATGCAGGAATTGATGTTTTCCGAATTTTTGATAGCCTCAACTGGGTTAAAGGGATGGAAGTAGCCATTGATGCAGTTCGACAATCCGGGAAAATTGCGGAAGCAGCCATATGTTATACGGGGGATATAGATGATCCGACTCGAACGAAGTACGATATTCAATATTACAAACATCTTGCTAAAGAGCTTGAAAATCAAGGCGCTCACATTCTCGGCATTAAAGATATGGCCGGCTTATTAAAACCGCAATCCGCTTACAGATTAATTTCTGAATTGAAGGAAACGGTGGATATTCCCATTCATTTGCATACGCATGATACGAGCGGAAACGGCATTTATATGTACGCCAAGGCAACAGAAGCAGGAGTCGATATTGTGGATGTAGCGCTCAGTTCTATGGCTGGTTTGACATCACAGCCAAGCGCGAATACCTTATACTATGCGCTAAAAGGGACGGAAAGAGAACCCGTTGTGAATGTGGAAGGGCTTGAACAACTTTCCCGATATTGGGAAGACGTACGCAAATATTACAAAGACTTCGAAAGCGGCATGGTGGCGCCGCATACAGAAGTTTACCAGCACGAAATGCCCGGAGGCCAGTACAGCAACCTTCAACAACAAGCAAAAGCAGTTGGTCTTGGAGATCGCTGGGATGAAGTGAAAGAAATGTACCATCGGGTTAATATGATGTTTGGCGATATTGTGAAAGTGACTCCTTCTTCGAAAGTAGTGGGAGATATGGCTTTATTTATGGTGCAAAATGATCTTTCGGAAGAAGATGTGTTGGAAAAGGGTGAAACGATCGATTTCCCTGATTCTGTTGTTGAATTTTTCCAAGGATATCTCGGACAGCCATATGGAGGATTTCCTGAAAAACTGCAAAAAGTCATCTTAAAAGAGAAAGAACCCATTACCGTCAGACCTGGTGAATTGCTCGAAAGCGTCGATTTCAAAGCTTTAAGGGATGAACTATTCCATGAACTTGGACGCCAAGTAACCGCTCATGAAGTGATAGCCTACGCATTATATCCAAAAGTATTTTTGGATTATATTCAAGCTGTGGAAAAATATGGCGACCTATCTGTTCTCGATACACCGACTTTCCTTTACGGTATGAGATTAGGAGAAGAAATTGAAGTAGAAATTGAAAGAGGTAAAACGTTGATTGTCAAGCTGGTATCCATCGGCCAAGCCCAAGCAGACGGCACCAGAATTGTCTATTTTGAATTGAATGGCCAGCCTCGTGAAGTGGTCATCAAAGATGAAAGCATTAAATCAACAGTCGCTACAAGAGTAAAAGCAGACTTGAAAAATAAAAACCATATCGCTGCAACGATGCCGGGTACGGTGATGAAAGTTATTGTTTCGAAAGGGGAAAAAGTTAAAAAAGGCGACCATTTAATGATAACGGAAGCAATGAAAATGGAAACGACGGTTCAAGCTCCTTTTTCCGGCGTTGTGAAAGATATTTATGTAAAAAGCGGCGATGCCATTTCAACAGGTGATTTACTGATTGAGCTGCAAAAATAAGAAATAAAAAAACAGCGAAACATTTTAAATCTTAAGGAAAATGGGTGTGCTTCTTTTTTGAATGATTCATCCATGACAAAAAGGCGGCAAACGAAATGGTTTGCCGCCTTTTTTATGTCGTTTCATTATGAAATAGTTGTTGGACGAGTAGTGGACATTTTTTCTTTTGCCGGTGATATACCTGGTTCTTTCACGTTGCTTCTTAATACTAACAATACTAAGTAACATAAAAGAGCAAATAAACAAGAAATAAATAAGGCATGCAAGAGCGCAATATAGAGATTTAAACGGGTATAAATACTTAAAGCGCCAGTAAACACTTGTAAGATCATCAAACTTAACGCAATGATTGAACCCCAATAAATCACCCGCTGATTCTTATAATGTTTTACTGCGATATACGTAATATAAGCAATCCACACGAAGAAGGCAGCAGCAGCGAGACGGTGCCCCATTTGTATCCATTCGTGCATATTGGCAGGAAGTGCGGGCTGCGAATTCACGCATAAGGGCCAATCTTTGCAAATGAGACTGGCGTTTGTGTGCCGGACAAGCGCTCCAGTGTACACAACGATGTAGCTGTATATGGTCACTCCGATAATATTCCACTTCATTTTTTTGCTGATTGTCAAAGTAGCGGCATCAAACTTTTTATCTACTTCAAATATCAATAATGTCAGCAAAAATATGGCTGCAAAAGAGATTAATGAAATACCGAAATGGAGTGCGAGAACGAAAGAAGACTGTCCCCAAACGACGGCGGCGGCACCAATTAATGCCTGCAGCACTAAGAACAAAACGGACATTATAACTAAAAATTTTGTTTCTCGCACATGGCCGATGGCGATCCAAGACCAAATCGATAAAGCCACTACAAAGATTGAGACTCCACCAGTAACAAATCTATGAGCCAACTCTATCACTGTGGCAACCGTAATGTGATCAGGTATCACCTGTCCCTTACACAGTGGCCATGAATGTCCGCATCCCATCCCGGAATGTGTTTTGGTTACCAGAGCTCCTCCTATTAGCACGAAAAGCATACCGAGCGAAGAAAGAACAGCCAACCATTTTAATCCTCGATGCAATGTTATTCACCTTCTTAAATCAGTATTAAAATGTTGTTTTGATGTTTATCACTGTAACGATCATACAGAACAATGAAAGAAAAAACAATGATTAAGGAAACTATCAAACTTTTTTGACCAAAAATCATGTGAAAATTTTCGCATTTTCGCATCATGATGGATCAAGAGGTATAGCTATTATTTTGTTTGAAATCCACCATCCCCGATCTTTATTATCTATCATTGTAATCATTACTATTTTCTTATAAATTTTGAAAGATGAAAATGTTTTAGATGTAGTAGTAACAAATTAGCCATATTTAGTTCATAATTTGTTCACAAAAGATCGACCGTTGTGTTTTAATATTATATTGACGGCTTTTTATCATTTATTAGGGTGGGAGTCATAATGAGATCGACCTATTTTGAAAGAGAATTTCCAAAATTTTAGAAGAATGGCTAGAAATAACATCTATAATCATTTATATTAAAAAATAAGAACATTTTTGTTCTTTGACAAGGAGGAAAAATCGGTGTCTAATACTCGAGCCATTACCACGACAGAAAAAAATGCTCCTGAAACAACTGCCTTGAAGGATTTCATGGCGTTGATCAAAATCGGCATTGTAAATTCCAATTTAATTACAACGTTTACCGGAATGTGGCTGGCGTTCCACTTCAATAACATCCATTTTTTGACCCAGCTCGATACCATCTTTTTTACGATGTTAGGAACTTCCTTGGTCATTGCCGGGGCGGCAAGTTTGAACAATTATATTGATCGTGATATCGATCCGTTCATGGAAAGAACGAAATCACGTCCAACCGTCACGGGTAAAATCAGCAGTGGAAAAGTCTTGGTCATGAGCTTTGCTTTTATTATTTTGGGAACGATTAGCCTTTTTATGACAACGTTTACTGCTGGAGTGCTGGGAATCATCGGCGTATTTAGCTATGTTGTTTTATATACACTCTGGACGAAAAGACGTTTTGTCAGCAATACGGTTGTAGGCAGCATTTCAGGAGCGATTCCGCCGTTAATCGGATGGACCGCTGTTGATCCCCATATGAATTTGATTGCCTTTATGTTATTTGTCGTTATGTTCATTTGGCAGCCCCCTCATTTTTATGCTTTGGCTATGAAGCGCTGCGAAGAATACCGTGCTGCCGGTATACCGATGCTTCCTGTTGTAAAGGGATTTGACGTAACGAAGCGTCATATTGTTTTGTGGGTTGCGGCCTTGTTGCCTCTGCCATTCTTCATGACGTCATTAGGTCATTTTTTTGTAATTTTTGCCACTATATTAAACTTGGGATGGTTAATTCTTGGCATTTATGGATATAAAATGAAAGACAGTTTGAAATGGGCACGTATCATGTTCATCTATTCCTTGAATTATTTAACGATTTTATTTGTAACGATGGTGATTGTGACTGTCGTGTAAGACGAACTAAGGGGTTGGGAGTTCTTTCTTTTCACGAAGAAATCCAAATAGAGGACTAGTCAACTTGACTAGAATCCAATGAAAGAGGGGTATGATGAGGCTATGAAAGCAAGGCTAAAAAAATGGCGTCTGTTTGCTGTTTTAGCTGTTTTGGGGCTGATACTTTCCGGCTGTGGGGAGCCGTTTCTATCAGCTCTGGATCCAGCTGGCGAAGTTGCTCAAACGCAATTTGATTTGATGATTTTGAGCACTGCCATTATGGTATTGGTTATTTTAGTTGTTGTAGTGGTTTATGTAGTGGCCATTTTTCGCTTTCGAAGAAAAAAAGGGGATGAAGACAAAATTCCGAAGCAGGTGGAGGGGAGCCATAAACTCGAACTGCTTTGGACGATTATTCCGATCATTCTTCTTTTGATTTTGGCCGTACCGACGGTTTCCGCTACTTTTAAATTGGCCGATAATAAAGGTTTAAATGATAAGGATGGAAAAGGGAACCCAAAAGCGGTGGTCGTCAATGTGCGAGCCAATCTATATTGGTGGGAATTTGAGTATCCTAATCAAAAGATTATTACAAGCCAAGACTTGGTCGTTCCTACTGATGAAAAAGTGTATTTTCGCGTGAAAGCCAGCGACGTAAAGCATTCATTTTGGGTGCCGGCTGCTGGTGGAAAAATGGATGCGAATGTCGACAATGTCAATACGTTCTGGCTGGAGTTTGATGGTAAGAAAGCAAAAGAAGCAGGAAACCTCTTTTACGGAAAGTGTGCTGAACTTTGCGGACCTTCCCATGCTTTAATGGATTTCAAAGTGAAGGCTATTCCTAAGGATGAATTTAATCAATGGGTCAAAGATATGCAGGCAGCTAAAGTGACAACCCCTTCTGATCCAGTCGCTGCACAAGGTCAAGAGATTTTTAAACAAAAATGCCTCAGCTGTCACGCGGTCACGCCACAGGACAATCGGCCTGAGCAAGCCCGAACTGCTCCGAATCTCGCCAATTTTGGAGAGCGCTCTCGTATTGCCGGAGTCCTTGATCACAACAAAGAAGAGTTGAAAAATTGGATACGTGATCCCGAAAAATACAAACCCGGAAATAAAATGACGGGTGCGTATGGACAATTAACAGAAGATCAAATTGACAAGCTGGCGACATACTTAATGACGCTTAAAGTGCAAGATTAAATGGGTTATCAAAAAAGGAGGGTTAATCTTTGAGTACAATAGCTGCCAAGAAAAAAGGTTTCGGCGCTACTCTTTGGGATTATTTAACGACTGTGGATCATAAGAAGATTGCCATTCTATACTTAATGGCCGGCGGACTGTTCTTTCTGATAGGCGGTGTAGAGGCCCTTCTCATCCGCATTCAACTTGCTGTGCCGAATAACGATTTCGTCAGTGCTGGAACATACAATGAATTATTTACTATGCACGGCACAACGATGATTTTCTTAGCCGCCATGCCGCTGTTGTTTGCTTTTATGAATGCAGTGGTTCCGCTTCAAATCGGAGCTCGTGACGTAGCTTTCCCGTTTTTAAATGCGTTGGGATTTTGGCTGTTCTTTTTTGGAGGACTTTTTTTAAACCTATCGTGGTTTTTAGGAGGAACGCCTGACGCCGGATGGACTTCTTATGCTTCGCTTTCTCTTGCGTCAAAAGGCCATGGCATTGATTTCTATGTTCTTGGTTTGCAAGTATCAGGATTTGGTACGTTGATTTCTGGAATTAACTTTCTTGCCACCATCATTAATATGCGGGCACCAGGAATGACCTACATGAGAATGCCGCTGTTTACATGGACTACGTTTGTTGCCTCTGCTCTGATATTATTCGCCTTTCCGCCTTTAACCGTAGGAATCTTTTTATTGATGTTTGACCGCTTGTTTGGAACTAATTTCTTTGATGTTGCAGGCGGTGGAAATACGATTATTTGGGAACATCTTTTTTGGATTTTCGGACACCCTGAAGTGTACATTTTAATATTACCGTCCTTTGGTATATTTTCAGAAATATTTGCCACTTTTTCGAGGAAACGGCTTTTTGGCTATTCGTCAATGGTATTTGCAGTCGTTTTAATCGGTTTCTTGGGGTTCATGGTGTGGGCTCACCACATGTTTACGGTTGGGCTAGGTCCGATTGCGAATGCGATTTTTGCCGTTGCCACTATGGCGATTGCTGTTCCGACAGGAATCAAAATATTTAACTGGCTTTTGACAATGTGGGGGGGGAATATCCGTTTTTCGACTCCTATGTTGTATGCGATTGCATTTATTCCTTCATTTGTCATTGGCGGGGTTACAGGTGTTATGCAAGCGGCTGCGCCGGCTGATTATCAATATCACGATTCCTACTTTATTGTCGCGCATTTTCATTATGTCATTGTCGGTGGCGTTGTATTTGCCTTGTTGGCCGCTGTTCACTTTTACTGGCCTAAAATATTTGGCAAAATGTTAAATGAGACTCTTGGGAAAATTACATTTGTGCTCTTTTTTATCGGTTTCCATCTTACATTCTTTATTCAGCATTTCCTTGGTTTAATGGGAATGCCGCGCCGAGTATGGACGTATTTACCCAATCAGGGCTTTGATACTCCAAACTTGGTCAGTTCAATTGGGGCCGGTTTGATGGGAATTGCCGTTTTCATCTTACTGTTCAACATCATCGCTTCCACAGCCAAAGGAGAGAGAGTCGGCAATGATCCGTGGGGAGATGGACGGACAATTGAATGGGCCGTTTCTTCGCCGGCGCCATATTATAATTTTAAACAAACACCACTGATTCGTGGATTGGATGCTTATTGGCTGGAAAAAATGGAAGGGCGCAATGAACTGACGCCCGCTGAACCGATCGGTGATATTCATATGCCGAATTCATCCATACTTCCGTTCTTCATCGCTTTTGGTTTATTTGTTGCTTCTTTCGGCGTAATGTATCATGCTGATTCACCGTTGGGAATTCCAGTGTTGTTCGTTGGCTTGGCCATCACATTCGGTTCCATGTTGATCCGTTCCGTGAAGGACGATCATGGCTACCATATTCACAAAGAAGAATTGTTGGAAGATTCGGAAAAGGGGGTTAAGGCATAATGGAAGCGGAACAAAAGTTTACGCCGCAAACATGGCCCGAATTGCCTGAAAAAGCGACCATTGAAGGGAAAAATAAATTTCTTGGCTTTTGGTTGTTTCTTGGAGGCGAGACCGTCATGTTTGCCTCCCTTTTTGCAACATATATCGCTTTAAAAGATAAAGTTCCAAATCCTAATCAAGCGCATGCAAAAGAATTATTTGAATTGCCGCTCGTATTTACGATGACGATGCTTCTTTTAACAAGTTCCCTTACCAGCGTCTATGCCATTTACCATATGAGGAATTACAATTTTAAGCGCATGCAGGCTTGGCTGTTCATCACTGTACTTCTTGGAATAGGCTTCTTGGTAGCGGAAATTTATGAATTTAATCATTATGTTCATGAATTTCATCATACTTTTACCAGCAGTGCGTTCGGTTCGGCTTTTTATACATTGACCGGATTTCACGGAGCCCATGTTACTTTTGGATTGTTATGGATTTTGACATTAATGATTCGCAATGCGAAACGCGGCTTAACTCTTTACAATGCACCGAAATTTTATGTAGCCAGCTTGTATTGGCATTTTATTGACGTCGTGTGGGTGTTTATCTTTACTGTCGTATATTTGATGGGAAAGGTGGGATGAATGATGACGGATCAACCTGTCAATCAAGAAAATTCAAGAATCGACTATAAGTTTCGAAGAAGAAGAAATGCGGAAGAAATGAGAATGCAGATTGTGTCCTTCACGCTGATGCTCTTTTTAACGCTGATAGCGTTTGTGGCCGTTGGGGCGGGTTTATCGAAATGGTTTGTGCTGCCATTTGTCTTGCTGCTGGCCTGCATACAAGTGTTGTTTCAAATATATTATTTTATGCACATGAGTCATAAAGGCCATGAAGCTCCTTCACTATTTTTCTGGTCCGCAGTCTTCGTCGCATTTTTAACTGTATTGACGTTTGCGACGATTGTTTGGATCTAAAAAGTGAAAATGACGGATAAGAATGACTATTTTATCCTGATGGTAGGACTTTGTATTGGCCTACTGTTTCACTCATCTTTTGATGGATGCGGTGTGGGAAAGATTGAAGAAACGAAAAGCCAGCCATAACGGTTGGCTTTTCGGCTCATTCGATAAAACGGTAAAACCATAACGCAAAGGCAGCGAAAAATCATAAACTTGTCAATTGTTGCATTGTTCCTGTTTGGCAGAGAAAGTATAATGATATTATGGGCAATTGACGGGAATGAGGGGATGAAGCAATGCCAATCACAATATTTGGGTTTCAAGCGTTGTGGAGCCCGTATTTTTTGATGGCCATACTTTTGATGACAGTCTTTTACCTTTTGCTGATGATCAAATGGAGAAATGTTTTTCCGAACAGTAAACCTTTGACCAAAAAAGAATTATTGCATTTTATTCTGGCCATGGTGATTTTGTATGGTATTAAAGGCTCTCCCGTTGATTTAATGAGCCATATTATGTTTTCATATCACATGGTTCAAATGGCCATTCTTTGCTTGGTTCTGCCTCCGATCCTCATAAAAGGAATTCCGGTATGGTTTTGGAAATACATAATTGAATTGCCAATCATCAAGCCGATTTTTTCGTTATTGACAAAACCATTAATGGCAGCGATTGCTTTCAACGGGCTTTTTTCCTTCTACCATATTCCAGCTATTCTTGATAAGATTAACAAGAACGGGATCTTTCATGGGCTTTTCACGGTTGTCTTATTTGGATTTGCCCTTTTTATGTGGTGGCCGCTGATGAATCATTTGCCCGAACATTCGAATTTGATCGGATTACGCAAGGTCGGATATTTAATCGCTGATGCCGTACTTTTGACCCCTGCTTGCGGATTGATTATTTTTTCCGGCCATCCCCTATATAACACGTACAGCGATCCGTCTTCTTGGCTGCAATCGATGCAATTGTGCGTTCCAACCAACACTCTAAATGGTTTGGAACTTTCCGGCCCCGAGCTGTTTTCCAATTTGCCGGTAATCGAAGATCAACAGCTTGGTGGAGTGTTGATGAAAATTATACAAGAAGTTGTTTATGGTATTGTGCTGGCCCGAATTTTCTTTGATTGGTACCGAAAAGAACAGCTTGAAGCCGATCAAATTACGGAAGCTTCTCTTCGTGAGCACCAAACGAAATGGTAGCTTAAATGAAATACGCTCAATCGGAAAGAAGATTCCCAAGAAGGGAGTCTGTTCCTTTTTAAAAGGAGCCTTTCTTATAGAACCATAAAGTGTGCCCGGTTTAAAAAACATAACGGATGGAACGAAACATCATCCGGTTCATTCCCAGAGTTTTGTCATAGTCCTAAATAGAAATGCGAATGGTTATGTACATAGTAAAATGGTTAAGAAGAGAGGAGAAAGGAAATGACGCTTCCTATTTTACCTACCATTAGCACATCTTGCATTGTCATAAGTGCCGTACTAATCGGTATCGGTTGGATCAAAATTGTACAAGGAAAAAGAGATACTCATCAAAAATTGATGACGGCAGCCGCCATTTTTGCGTTGACCTTTTTTATCATTTACTTAAGCAGAACTTTGTTTATTGGCAACACAGCTTTCGGCGGTCCCGCTAATATGAAAGTTTACTATACGATTTTTTTGATTTTCCATATTTTCCTTGCGACAATCGGGGGGATTTTTGGAGCTGTTACCCTTTGGCTTGGCTACAAAAGCAAATTTGAAAAACATCGGAAAATAGGACCTGTTACGAGCATTATCTGGTTTTTCACAGCGATTACTGGGATCGCTGTGTATTTGCTGCTTTACGTATTTTACAAAGGCGGCGAAACAACTTCGATGCTAAAAGCGATCTTGGGGTATTGAGCATTATTTAGGTGCTGAAATCTAAAGAAGCGCAAAGCCGACTGAAGGTTGGCTTTGCGCTTTTTCTACACGGCGAAAGATTCAATCTCTTTTTTGACGGCGGAAAGAACGGATTCACATTCTTTCACCAAATATTCGGGATAATATTCGTCATCACCATATTCTATCCCGTGCGGATAATAATGTTTTCCAAGAATGGGTGTCATTAACTGAATGACGGCATCATGAGCCCCCACATCGCCTTCTACGGCATATCCTTGGACGCGAAGATAATATACGCCTTCTTTTAATTCAAATTTGCGATCGTATGTGACACGTTCATAATCCCACTGTCCCGCACGAATCAATCGATGTTCTTCCATAATTTCGTCCAAGCGGTTTAAATCTGCTTTGTATTTTTCTAAACCAACATTTTCAAATTTCATGGACAAATCCCCCCAAAAAAGAGTTTTAAAGAAAATTGCGAAAAGTCCATTATCTTATTTTTATAATAGTCGAAAAAAATTCTGCTTGCAAATATATCCAAGACATTTATTCAATCCATCTTTTTTATTTTCTATCGCATAAAATATTTTATGAATGATTTTCTCTGCATTGAATGTGGAACAATAGACGTAGATTTTTCGAATGCGATCATGTATGATTCTAGTGATTAAAAGAATATCCGTAAATGTTTGGAACAAGCGAAACGTCTCTTTAAAATGTTCTTTTCTGCACGACTGAGGACAACTAGTTCGGGATAATGATATTTGATTGTGACGAGTTTCAAAAGCAAAGTCTCACAAAAGCGAAAGTGGGATTTTCGATAGACGGCTTGGTTATGAAGGCTGGCATCCGAACGATTACTTGTTGCAAGCTTGAAAGAATTAGAAGGAGGGAAATGATTGCGAACGATTTTGAGAGTCCTTGTGGTTTTGAGCATCATTCTGGTGATGGGAGTTTACTTAAATCAATATGCTGAGAACTGGGGATTTTTACAGCCGCCGCTGCAAGACAACTCTCTTAAATGGAAAGGAAGCGAAGAGAAACGATCACAAGAAACACATGTGGCTGAAAAATTGCCGAAAGAAAGTTTAGCTTTTTTTATCGGAAAATCCGAACAGCAAGTCATTTCTAAATTTGGGAAACCGGTCCGCATCGATCCAACGCAATACGGGTATCATTGGTGGATTTATCAAAATCAAAATTCGTATATACAATTTGGCGTCGAACAAAATAAGGTGGTTGCTGTCTATGCCATTGGCCATGATGCAAACGTACAGCCGTTTAAAATTGGACAACGGATCGACGATATTTTTCGAACCTATTCCATGAATCCTGAAATCGTGATTAAAACTAGTGCGGGGAATTATCGATTTGAACTGTCGGAAGAGGATTTAAACCTTCAGCCGTTAGTAAAAATGGGGGGGATTTACGCTCAATTGTATTTGGATAAATTTTCAGGGACGCTATCCAGTGTACGATTTGTCAATGAAGAAATTTTGCTTCGCCAAAAACCGTATGAGCTGATATACCAAGGAGAACTTCCTGAATGGCCGAATCCGACGGCTGGTCAATGGAACATGATCGAAAAAGGTGAGCAACGACAGATTTTTGATATAACGAATATGATACGAAAAGAGTTTCATCTAGAGCCGCTGAAGTGGGATGAAAAAACGGCAAATGTCGCGTTCGGGCACAGTAAAGAAATGAGCGATAAAAATTATTTTTCGCATGATTCACCGTCACAAGGAGATCTAGCGACGCGTTTAAAAGCAGCAGGGATTCCTTATCAGATGGCGGGTGAAAATATTGCTGCCCATTACGTTGACGGTCCTGCAGCCGTACAAGGATGGCTGAATTCGGAAGGCCATCGGAAAGCACTTCTGGAGAAAAATTATTCGCACTTAGGAGTCGGGGTTTACAAAACTTACTATACACAGGATTTTATTCAAAAAGAAAAATGGTAGAGGAAGTATATTGCAAACTTCCTCTTTTTCTTTCCCATTCATGATTCCCCTAATTAAAACGCTTTCGTTTTATCGAATCTTGACGATAAAAAATGTCCCAGTAGCGTGGGCAATTTTTTTTCTATTGTCCAGATAGACTTCCCCTTCTACTACAATCGTTTTTGTGCCTTTATGTATGACGTTTGCAACGGCAGTAAGGCTATCTCCCTTACCTGGGGCGATATAATGAATGTTTAAGTTGGAAGTGACCGCTCCATGACCATCAGGGGCCACATGGCTTGCTATTGTTCCCATCACGCTGTCCAAAAGAGTTGCCGTAATCCCCCCGTGAACGATACCTAAATGGTTATGAATAATTTCAGTAATAGGTATCGTGATTTCGCAATTGGAATCGGTTACGTTTTTTTGCATTCCAAGCAATCTTCCTAAATAAGGTTCATCGGAACCGATATAATTCTCATATCTTTCCAACAGCTCTTTAAGAATGGTTTTTTCTTTTTCGTTTGTTTTCTCTATTACTTGTTGAAATAACTGGAACAATGGTTCTTTCATTTTGAGCGATCCCCCCTGAAAAAGTTTTACTGTTGTTTTTCTATCTTATCACGAGATAGAAATCTTGAGAATCACTCTTTTAAGTGAAAATCATACGATGTAGTAAATGGGAAAAACAGGAGGTGATGGTTCCTTGGGCCAAAAGCAGCTGCATCCTCAAGTATTGAAATTTAAAGAATTTGTCAAAGCACACCCGAAAATTATTCAGGAAGTCAACAATAAGGATAAAACCCTCCAAGAATTTTTTGAGGAATGGTATCTGCTTGGGGAAGAAGATCCTCTCTGGGACAAATATAAAGAGAAAGCTGCTGAGCGTTCGGAATCAGATAAGCCAAAAAGTTCCAAGTGGACGGAAACGATTTTTACATCGCTTAAAAAAATAGATCCCAATCAGCTTCAGGAGCATCTCTATCATATGAATCAGGCCATTGGTGCGCTTCAAAATTTGTTGGCGCAGTTTCAAACTAATTCTTCTGCAACCCCATCTCCAAAACAATCTCCCAACAGACCGGAACAATCTTTCTTCGGTTTTCGAAAAGACTAGAAGAAAAAGGAGGAACGTTTGTGAGAAAAGAAATAGTTGATTATATTTATTCCAGAAATGAATTGAGGCAATTCTTGAGGGAACAACCGCAATGGTACCGAATTTTAAGCCGCAGACCTGAGGATTTAGAAAAATTTGAGATTCAATCGCTTCATTATTTTAAAAGGACGATCCCTCATCAAATGGAAAAATTTTCAAACGGCATTCAAATAGCAAAGATGATGATGGGCATGCTGCCATCCATCCAGAATAATGGAAACCAAGAACCGGCGGAGTGATAACGGTTCTTTTTATTTGGATCGTTCAAATGTCTAGAAGTGAATGGAATTTCATTCTTTATTTTAATGATTTTGCTGGTTCCTGCCTTCTGTCGTCATACACCAAAATGAAAATGATGGAGTTTTAACTCAACGTTTACTTGGTAAGAGAAAACAACTGCGGAAAAGCTTTTCAACTTTTTTGTATAAATGAAGATCGCTGGTAAAAACTATAAAAAAAGCACTCATTATGATCATCGATGCCATTTTGATTGGAAAAGAAGGGGAGAGATTAGACGGTTAAAGCTTTGTCAGGGAAAATAAAGGGATCTTCTCTTGCACTGAATGATTGTTTTCCGTTGTCCGATAAAGAGAGTAAATTTGTTTGCATCTTGTCACTTTGAAGACAAACGAACAGCTCGACGGCTGAAGATACAGTTGTCATCTTGACTTGAATCAAACTTAAATTGGACCATTTCGTTTTTCGTGTTGAAAAAGCTCTTCAACGGTTTTCTTTATCGAACTTCCTCAATGCAACCAATGTCCAGGGGATGAAAAGTGCCATAAAATTGAGAGTCTATGTTAACGAATTCAATATCTAGAAGGGAGGAAGTACAGGAAGTGTTTTTGCGAATGCAAAATCCATATAGTTCCTCCACATATAGTGGATCACTGCAACCCCAAGGGAGGGATCCTGTACGATTCTTATGAAGAAAATTGTTTTTATCATTTTTTTCGTTTTCATTCTTGCTTCTTGCCAGCAAAATCCGGATGTTTCGAAAACACATTCGTTAGAACAGTCGGCAAAGGCCGCCGGACAAAAGAATCCTTCTCTGTTTGTTGTCCGCCATGTCGTACGATCAAATGATCTTTATGTGGAATGCTTTGTTCCTGATATTACTTTTATGACAAAATCTAATCAAAAAAAGCGGGGAAAAGCAGTTGTTTCCATCGATGGCGTTCGCTACGGAGAATACAGAACGGCTGCTTTTATCATCGAATCGCTTCCTAGCGGCACACATTTAATCAATATCGAAATAAAGGATACTAACAATCATCCTTTAGGATTAAGAAAGCAATTTTATGTGACCGTGCCTTGATTCTTTCCTTCCATCCAAAAAACGTGATAAAATGAAGGCACGGAGGTGAGCTGTATTGCTTGCTGCAACATTAGAAACGATTGAAATAATAGAAGAAGCCGAGAAATTGGCTGAGATGATTGTTCAATCTGATATCGCCGAACAATATCGAAAGTGTTACGATCGACTATATACAACTCCATCTACTAAAGAAAAAATCAACCGCTTTTCCAGGTTGAAAGAACGATATGAAGAAGTACAGCGCTTTGGACGCTATCATCCTGATTATGCGGATGTGATGAAAAATATCCGTGAAGCGAAAAGAGAAATGGATCTGGATGAAAATGTCGCAAATTTTCGGAAAGCGGAAAATGCATTGCAACAATTATTGGATGAGGTCAGCCTGTTGATTGCTCATTCCGTGTCACCGCATATTAAAGTACCGGTTGGTAACCCCTTTTTCGAGAAATCATCTGGTTGCGGGTGCGGTTCAGGAGGAGCTTGCAGCTGCTCTGCGTAAATTTCATACTTTCAAAAAAGCAAAGCAACAAACGCGTGCTTTGCTTTTTGAATCCCTTAAACAGGCGCCTAAGAACATTGATTGCAATAAAAAACTATGATAGACTGAATGTGAATATTCTGAAAAATGAGGAGATGCTATGTTTACAGCAAGACAAGCGATGATCGTTTGGCTCTATAGTTTAAAACAAGCCAAGACGTTAAGAAGATATGGAAATGTCCATTATGTCTCAAAAAAAATGAAGTATGCGGTTGTGTACTGCAACCAAGATGAAATAGAAGACTGCATGAAAAAAATATCCACATTACCCTTTGTCAAAAAAGTAGAGCCTTCCTTTAAACCTTTTTTAAAAACGGAATTCGAAAACTCAAAACCGGATAAAGCAAAAGAATATGATTATAAGATAGGCTTATAAAGGGAAAAAAGGGGAAGTCCTCCCCTTTTTAATTCATCGATCCGTTTTTTGCAGCATTCGCTGCAGAGAAAAAATTCCAAGATACATAGAAGCCTTTTGAACGAGGTCTTTCTTGGTTTCCTGTTTCCATTTTTTATTGAAGAGGCGGAATATAGCGATTCATCCGCAAAATGCCGATAAGATATTGATAAAACAGTTCTTTTTCGGCAAAAAATGTGGACGGTTTTACATCTAACTCAATGATTTCCTTCCCAAGCGAGGTCGCCGCACTTTTAAAATCATTCCATCGTTGAGAAGATTTATGACTAGGATGAGGAATGCCTTCTCTGCAAATATACAAAGGCTGAAACTCGCCTCGTTCTGTTGGATTCAATACGACGACAAGGGACGTTGCGGGACGGTCATCAATGGTCGTGTGAAAAGCCATTAAATGAGCTAAGCGGTGCTGATTGGATTTCGCAATTTCAATTAATTCATATAGATCGGAATAGCCTTCTCCTAGTTCAATAAATCGTTGAATCATCTTCATCCTCCGTTCTCGTTGTCATTCTCTTTCATTGTAGCGCGACTGCTTCTAGAGCTCAACATGACAATCTGAGGAGAAACGATGAATCCAAAAAAAGAGAAAAGGAGAAAAGCGCGGAGATTTCAAGAAAAGCGGACAATTTGCTAGTTTTAGGATCTTGAAAAATATTTGTCGAAAACGTCCATCAAGAATACTATGAGCGCTTATCGACGGCAGAATGTTAACAAAAAAAACCTGCAGGATTTCCTGCAGGGCCCTTCTAATTCCTAGTAAAAGGATAGAAGGTAAAGGGAGAGGAGAAACCGGAGGAAGAACTTATGGGGAAACGTAAGTCTTCTCCGCGGTTGACAACAACACCTTCCTTTTTGGTGCTGTCACTTTTATTGTTCCCGTTTTCTTTCGATTTATACGTAAAGAATGGAAAGCATCTGCCATAAGAAACAATGAGAATGATGATGAAAACGCTTCCTAGTGGCGATGATGATCAAATTATGTTACCATGAGAAAGAATTTTTATAACAATGGTGAGTAAACATGCGAGTTATTTCTGGAATTTGTAAAGGAAAACAATTGAAAGCTGTTCCCGGAAAATCGACTCGACCGACTACCGATAAGGTAAAAGAAGCGATTTTTAATATGGTAGGACCATATTTTTCCGGAGGTATTGGTCTAGATTTGTTTGCAGGGAGCGGCGGGTTAGGCATAGAAGCCTTAAGTCGGGGATTCGAAAAAATGATTTTTGTCGATAAAGATTCAAAAGCGATTCAGACTATCCATGCCAATATCGACTTTTGTGGTTTCCGGGAACAAAGCGAAGTATATCGAAATGACTCTTTTCGAGCTTTGCAAGTTCTAAAGAAAAGGGGAATCCGATTTGATGGTGTGTTTTTGGATCCACCTTATAGAAAACAAAAATTGGAGGAGCTTTTGAGTATTTTTAATAATGGATACATAAAAGAAAATGGCTTTATCGTTTGTGAACACAGTAAAGAAGTCACGCTCCCTGCCCGATCAGGAAATCTTCGGCAATGGAAACATGAGACTTATGGAATCATTGGGGTCACCATTTATCGAATGACAGAGGACACAGAAGAAAAGGGGGATTAGAAATGACAAGGATTGCCGTATGTCCAGGGAGTTTTGATCCGATTACAAACGGTCATCTGGATATCATTCAAAGAGGAGCGAAAGTATTCGATAAGGTATATGTAGCGGTACTTCACAATTTTGCAAAAAAACCGTTGTTTACAGTGGAAGAGAGGATGGAATTGATCCGTAAAGTGACAAAACATATACCGAATGTGGAAATTGATTCTTTCCATGGTTTGCTTGTAGATTATGCCAAAAGCGTCAATGCCAATGTCATTCTAAGAGGCCTCCGAGCTGTTTCTGATTTTGAATATGAGATGCAAATCACCTCGATGAACAAATTTCTCGATGAAAATATTGAGACTTTTTTTATGATGACAAACAACCAATACTCCTTTTTGAGTTCCAGCATTATTAAAGAAGCAGCAGAATATAATGCTGAAATTTCGGCTCTTGTTCCAAAAGAGGTAGAGAAGGCGTTAAAGGAGAAATTCAAAAAATTGCACAACGGTCAAAAGTAGCGAACAAAACCAGCCATTGTGGAAGGGATATTCCTCCGTAATGGCTGGCTTTGCCTTAACGTATTCGTTCAGGAAAAGAACGGCGAGCGTAGAGAAATAAATAGACCACTAGTGCGCAAATGGTGATGAAGGGGCCGTTGTTTTCAAACCAGTGAAGCAAAGACATGGATTGACTTCCACTTCTGAAAACCGGAAGGGAATGAAGGGTTTCTCCATTTTTGAAAAAGTGCTCGTATAAAAGCGGCCAAAGCAAAAAAGCTATCGTCGAAGCATAAATGCCGTGAAGCAAACGAGCAAAGAAAAAGGGTTTAAAGCGTATATCCGTTTGCGCCAAGATGCTCGCCACTTGTGCTTGAACACTAAATCCGTTGAAGGCCAGAATAAAGCTGACAAGGACTGCTTGTTCAATCGTCGGTACGTGGGGGACTTGGCTGATCATTTGGCTGCCAAGCGTAATTTCAAACAATCCTGATATAAAAGGGATGCTTAAGCTTGCAGAAAGCCCGAACAGGGAAAAAATGGCTTGAACGATTTGACTGACAAAAGACGTAATATGTAGAAGGTACAATAGCTTATTGACGACGGAAAATAAAATAATAAATCCGCCGATCATCAAAAGAGTTTGAATGGATGACATAACGGAATCTCCCAATAGTTTTCCGATCGGTCTGTTTTCTTTTATTCTTGTTTCATGCAAGGCGTGAAACGCTGCTTTTAAGAGAGAGGTTTGCTTATTCTTTGTTCTTTTTTCTCTCCGGTCTTCTCCGTAAAATCTCATGGTTAAACCAACAAGAAAATTCCCGCAATAGTGAGAGAGAGCTAGAATGACGCCGAGATGGGGATTATAAAAAAATCCTACTGAAACGGCTCCAAAAATAAATAACGGGTTAGAAGAATTCGTGAAAGACACTAACCTTTCTGCTTCATTTCGAGTCAGCTGTCCTTCCTGGCGCAACCTGGCTGTCAGTTTTGCCCCTGCCGGAAATCCGGATGCAATTCCCATCGCCCAGACAAATCCACCGGCACCTGGTACGCGGAACAAAGGGCGCATTAATGGCTCTAGCAAGACACCGATAAATTTGACAACTCCAAAGCCGATCAACATTTCACATATGATAAAAAATGGAAGCAGGGAAGGAAATACTACCTCCCACCACATATTTAATCCTCTAATGGATGCTTCAAACGCCTCTTCTGGAAACGCAATCAAAGAAAACGTAAAGATGGTCGCCATTAGCGCTAAAACAGCCGTTTTTAATTTGGAAGGGGTCAAGTTCTGTACCTCCTATCTGAAGTTTCGCTCTTAAATGGCAGGGAAAGGTAAAAGATAGGGAAAAAGATGACTGCCGTGAAATTCTTGTCCTGATAATTCAATATACTCATACGTTTTTGAAATAGACCATATGATAACAAATGAGTTGAGCCGAAAAAGAAATACCGGAAATGTGGAAGCTGATAGAAAAGGAGGTCGGAGAAGTTTTGGCAAAACCTAAGATCGGTCTTGCTCTCGGATCCGGGGGAGCAAAGGGATTTGCCCACGTGGGGGTGTTAAAAGCATTTCAAGAGGCTTCCATTCCTATAGATATGATTGCAGGCAGCAGTATGGGTGCTCTTGTCGCGAGTTTTTATGGTGCGGGCCACAGTATGGAGCAATTAAGCAAGTTTTCCTTAGCGTTTCGGAAAAAGTTCTTTTTAGATTTTACTGTCCCTAAAATGGGATTGATTGCGGGCAATCGAATCAAAGACATGATTCGTTTATTGACTCATGGCAAAAATATTGAAGACTTAATGTTGCCCGTTGCGATTGTCGCCACGGATCTGAAGCAAGCAGAAAAAGTGGTATTCACGAAAGGTCCTGTAGCGGATGCCGTAAGGGCGAGCATTTCCATTCCCGGAATCTTTGTCCCAGAAAAATGGAACGGTAAACTATTGGTGGACGGTGGGGTGGTCGATCGTGTCCCTGTTTCGGTAGTAAAGGAAATGGGGGCGGATATTATCATCGGGGTTGATGTGTCGGGAGTGAAAAAAGGGACGGATATTTCGACGATTTATGACGTCATCATTCAGAGCATCGACATTTTACAGCTAGAAGCGATGGAAAATCGTACGGTAGAATCACATCTCATGATCAAACCACCAGTAGAAAAATTCAATTCGCGAAGTTTTACCAATATCCAAGAAATTATTCAAGCAGGTGAAAATGAAGCCCGCAAAAAGATTCCTGAAATTTTAACTATTATAGACGACTGGAAGGAGAACCATGAGGGTGAAACGAACTAAAAAGTCATACTTTTTTTTATTTATAACAGGATTATGTTTAGCTGCAGTGCTATTTTTCCCTCTTCCTTTTTATATTACGGAGCCGGGAATCGCCCATGAACTGGATTCGGTCATCAAGGTCGAAGGCGGGACAAAGGAAAAAGGAGAACTGATGCTGACTACAGTGAAGATTGTAAAAGCCACTCTTCCGACTTATTTGTTGGCTTCTATTCGCAAGTATGAAGACATTATCCCGGAAAAAGAATTGTTTGGCGATGAGGAAACAGATGAAGAATACAATGTCCGCCAACTATATGATATGAACAGCTCAAAAAATAATGCGATCATGGCCGCTTTCCATAAAATCAAACGGCCGTATCGTACTGACTTTAAAGGAGTGTATGTGTTGGATGTTTTTCCTGATATGCCCGCAGAAAAGGTATTAAAGCCAGGAGATAGGATTATTGCGGTAGACGGCAGGAATTTAGTTTCATCCTCGCAATTTATGAAATATGTCCAATCTAAACCACCGGGTACACAGTTGAAAGTCACTTTTGTTCGCAAAGAAAAACAAATCACAAAACCGATCAGTACAATGAAATTCCCTATGCAGAAACATAAAACTGGCATTGGAATAGGATTAATGGACGATATAAAAGTAACCACTCATCCTAAAGTGACGATCAACACGAAAAACATTGGCGGACCTTCTGCAGGACTCATGTTCAGTTTGGAAATCTATAATCAGTTAGTGAAACAAGATATTACAAAAGGATATAAAATTGCTGGTACAGGGACCATTTCTCCGGATGGAACCGTTGGTCGAATTGGAGGAATTGCTTATAAAGTAGTGGCCGCTGATAAAGCTGGAGCGGATATCTTTTTCGCTCCTAATGATCCAATCCCGAAAGAATGGAAGAAGAAGCACCCGGAAATACAAACGAATTATCAAGAAGCGGTAAAGGCGGCAAAAGATACGAAAACGAATATGAAAATTGTTCCCGTCAAAACGTTGGATGATGCCCTTGATTATTTGCAGAAACTAAAACCAAAGGAATGATGAGATACAAAAAAATGGAACGAGAACCGGGATGCCTCATCATTTTGGATCAGGGCCAAAAACAAACCCTCCAAACGAAAGGAAACCTGTTTTTCATTCCATCTTCCGTTTGTCTCTTCATTTCTGGTGAAGATATAACCAATTAAGGGATGATGACCGGGGAAAAGAGAAGATCGCTGTTAAGCAGCGCTGAACGTTTGTTTGAAGGCAATCCTATTGCGAAAATATTAGTCGCTTTTATATCAGCTGTAAGCAGATTCCGATAAGCGGACGCCTTGGCGATCAATGGAATCTGTAATGTTTTTTTTACATTTCTTAAATATTCCCGCCCTTTTGATGTCATCCCTAGCACTCTGATATAGGAAGGATAGTCTGATTCAGCCGCCATCTGTTCTTTTGAAGCATGAGTTAAAATATGTACGCACATTCGTTGCAGGCGTGTCCATGTATATCGCTTTGTTTTAACGGATTCCATAAACTGTTGGAAAGAAGTGGATTGATGGGCCGCCTCGATCAGCCGATATTCAATTCCTTCTTCCACTTCGTAGATCGACTGCAGTTCTTCCGGCTTGGCAGAAAGCAATTGATATTGCAAATAAGGCCAATACAATTCCCAATGATGGAGAACTCCGAAAGTGGATAGATATTTTTTTAATTCGGTAAAGGTCGCGTTCGGAACATAGGGTTTTACACCGTCTAACCGAACACCATTTGGATGAAAAATAGAATGGCGAATCCCGGTAGCGCTTGCTATCGACTTGTTCGGTTGTTTATCGTGGTATCCGGCTCCTTGGCGAGGGATCGTATACGCTTTCATGTCCGGTGACAGTCGATTCTTTGCTTTGATGTATTGAAGGCCCAAAATATTATTGGGCTTGGACGTATCTAAAAGAGAAACGTTTTTTAAAACATTTTTCATGGCCAGTGATTGAGCCTTTGGGTAGCTTATGCCCGTTTTGATCCATTTTTGTACTTCGTTTTGAATCTGTTCATTTTGTTCTTCCAACAAGTTGGCCGTTTTTTCAAACGCTTTGATATCCCCTGATTCGCTTCCAAAACAAAAACTGTCCACACCGAGCTCGTGTAAAAGAGCAATGGCTCCGAAAGCAAAGGTTTCGGCCTTCTGAGTGGCAAAATAATAAGGGAGCTCCACGACAAGGTCAACTCCGGAATGCAGGGCCATTTTTGCCCTCGCCCATTTGGAAAGGAGTGCCGGTTCCCCTCTTTGCAAAAAATGGCCGCTCATCACGGCGATCAGCACTTCAGCGCCTGTTATTCGTTTCGTTTGCAAAATATGATGCAGGTGGCCGTTATGAAAAGGATTATATTCAACCACAATTCCAGCACTTTTCATGTTTTCTCATCCTTTGAAAGCAAATTGTTATTTTCATTCTAGCGGGGAAGGATGGATGGATCAACAAAAAGAAGATAATAGATGAAAAAGTGGTATACTAAGAATAGTTTTCTTTATCCTGTAAAGAAAAAAAGTTGACAATCATATAAGGGGAATATATAATTATTTCTGTTGCCTTGAGGTGATTTTTTTGAAGTGGTCCGTTGCACAATTACGAAAAAATCGTGATGACTTTATCATTGACGAGACGGTAGAGATACCGGAATTAAAACAAATGGATGAACAAATCCGCGATCTTTCCCCCGTACATATTACGGGAAGAGCTGATATAAGTTCTGAAAAAGTGACGTTTCATCTTCATGTCACGGGTCAATTTATTCTTCCGTGCGCTCGGACGTTGGTCGATGTACCGTACCCGTTTGCGATCGATTCAACCGAGATATACGTCTTGAAAGAATGGCCCGGACAGGATTGGGAAGATGAAGATGTCCATAAGGTTCAAGGGGATACGCTGGATTTGTTGCCTGTCATAAAGGAAATGTTATTGGCAGAAGTGCCATTGCAAGTGATTAGTGAAGATGCGAAGAAGAAAGAACTTCCATCAGGAAAAGATTGGAAGCTGTTGACGGAGGATCAACTTCTTCAAGAAGAAAGCGAAAAAATAGATCCACGTTTGGCAAAGCTGGCTGATCTTTTTGCTGATGACAAATAAACCGAGAAGAACCAGCTTATTCTGGCCTTCATAGATTATAGCTCTCTGTAAGGAGGTGGGAAAAATGGCAGTACCTTTTAGAAGAACATCTAAAACAAGAAAAAACAAACGTCGTACTCATTATAAATTGCAAGTACCAGGAATGGTAGAATGCCCAAACTGCGGTGAAATGAAACTTGCTCACCGTGTATGTCCATCATGCGGAACTTACAAAGGAAAAGAAGTTGTGAATAAATAATCTTCAAAAAACGCGAAGGAAGTTTATCCTTCGCGTTTTTTGCATGGCTGCAAAGAGAGCTCTATAATCCGTGTAATGACTGGTTCGCTTTCAACCAAAATGTTCTCAGTGATAAAGGTTTTGGAAGGATGTGGAATAAAACTCCTGACATCCTTTACTCTTTGACGTGTTCAGGGGGTGACTTAGCTTTTGAAATCATGCTAAATTACTTCCCGGTTGTTTAAACGAAAAACAAATTAAAAATGTGCAGGTCTTATCTTTTCAAAATAAAAAAGAAATTTGAACGTGAAACAGTCTATCACTTCTACTACCAACATATGTATTACTATAAAGCGGAACTACTACCGGCTTTTTACGAAGGAAAAACTTTTAGAGCCGGTTTTGCGGTTTTTAAGGCTCTATAAACTGATAGTGGGGGGATAGACTTGTCTGCAATGCGTCAAGATGCATGGACTCAAGATGAAGATGTTTTGTTGGCGGAGGTGGTATTGCGGCATATTCGTGACGGAAGCACGCAATTAAAGGCTTTTGAAGAAGTTGGAAAAAAGCTTTCCAGAACAGCCGCTGCTTGTGGCTTTCGGTGGAACTCTTATGTAAGGAAACAATATCAATCGGGAATCGAACTGGCCAAAAAACAACGAAAACAAGTAAAAAAAGAATTTTTGCATGAAAATGAGGCAGGCACCGATTCTTTAGAAAATTCTAATTTAAAAAGCAATGATACACAAACGGCTGACGAAATCATTGTTTATTTGACCGAAAAGCTAAAGAAGGCTGACCAATATGATCAGGTTGTAAAAGAAAAACAATTGCTAGGAAGGGAAATAGAGGCATTGACGGCGCAATTGAATGAAGAAAAAAAACAATTCGAACAGCTGAAAACAAAATATGATCAATTGGAAGAGGATTATCGTTCGCTTCTGTATATTATGGAAAGAGCAAGGAAATTAGCGGTAGATGAAAGAAATTAAACGTCGAAATGAAAAAAGGACGGATCAACCGGGAAACACTTGATCCGTCTTTCTTTTCATCAGCTTATTTTTTTTGTGCTGATGGAATCGGGTATCCAGACAAGGCGGGAAGAGTCTTCAGATAATGATTGGAACCCCATTTTGACCCAAAAATCTTGTGATTTTACACGAGGTCTTGTCACAATCGGCAAATTGAAATGTTTGGCATAGTCCACAAGCATTCGTCCATACCCTTTAAATTGGTATTGTGGAAGCACTTCTAATTTCCAAATTTCCAAATGCTTATCATATTCTTGAATGGCGCCATCCAAGTGGCCGTCTTTCACATATAAGCACATGCGTGCAACCAATTTGTCTCCAAAGTAGATTCCGTAAAAAGGAGAAGCCGCTGCGTCTTCTACTAAGGAATATTCCAATTCTTCCAGCATGGAAAGTTCTTGAAGCCCGTATTCTTTAAATTGAGTGAATTCCTCTAATGTTTTGAAATTTACTTTTAAGTTTTCCACTTTTATTGTCATAGGCGAAAACCCCCTTGTTTATTGAAGGATGATCCATCTATACAGGTGAAAAAAGCGATATGGGATATTTTGAGTTTATTTTCTTAATTTTATTATATATGATTCGATTGAAATATGTAAACGTTTTCTCATCTGCGATCCGGGATGGCCATCTCGCCAAGGAAAATGGTTATCAAAGAGTTGGCATTCTGATAAAATGTGTATGAAGTGAAGAAAAGATGATATTGGTTGATGAAATCAGACTTTGGAAAAGTTTTAAATGAACGAAATAAAAGAGCATGAAAGCAGAGAGGACTGCAGACAAGGGGAATGGATGATGAGCATAAAAAGTGAAATGAAAATTGGTGTCATCGGCGGCGGTTCTATCGGGTTATATTATGCTGCCAATCTATCAAAATGGTTTCCGGTAACCCTTTATACAAGAACATCCAGACAAAGCAAAGCCATTCAAGAAAATGGAATCACCTTAAGAGAAAATGGTCGTGAGAAAAGAGCGATCGTACGGGTCAAACAATTGACCGAGGCGGATTCGATTGACGAGGATCTCTTATTAGTTGCTGTGAAACAATATCATTTACAAGGGATGGTCCCGTTTTTCCAACAATTGTCCCCGGATGTCTCGTTATTGTTTTTGCAAAATGGGATGGGCCATCTTTTTCTTTTGGAACAGCTTCCTCAAAAAAATGTCTTTTTAGGAACCGTCGAACACGGTGTTTTGAAAGAAAAAGATACTATCGTCCAAGTAAGGGGAAGGGGAATAACCAATGTGTCGGTTTATCGGGGATCCCGGCAATTTCTTGAGCATTTCGTGTCGCAGACAAATGGGTCGTTCCCTTTCCAATTTCATCAAAATTATCAAAACATGATGATGGCAAAACTATTGGCTAATGCCATGATTAACCCGCTAACAGCTGTTTTGAAAGTTCCGAATGGAGAATTGATCAAAAATCCGTATTATCATCAGCTGTTAACGGCCATGTTTACGGAACTGGTGTCCGTGTTTCCAAAATATGAATCCGATGCCACATTCAACAAAGTGTTGGAAATTATTCAAAAGACGGCGGAAAACCGTTCATCTATGTTGACGGATTTAGAGAATGGGAGAAAAACAGAAATCGATGCCATTTTAGGATATGTGTTGAAGATAGCTGAACAAGAACAAATCAGCACTCCTATGATTCAAACCGTTTATTGGATGATAAAAGGGCTTGAGAATCATTTGGACCTCGATTAATGATTAAGGATCCTTTCCAAATTTGTCATAAACGTGGTATTTGAAAACGACATGCCTGAAGAAGGAGAGTACATATATATGAAACTGGAAAACATTCAAATTCCAGCGATCAACTTATTTGCTTCATCTTACTTAAAACAAGAAAAACCGGTTGTGGATTTTTTTCATTATCGTTTATCTGATCCTTATGTTTTTGAAAAAAGACTAAGAGAACTTGAAAACCGGACTTTTTTGCGATATGAATTAGCCGGTTGTCTGGAAAAATATATGGAAGATTTTTTACATATTCCCGCTGTTCAGCGATCCATTCACAAGTTGAAGCTCCCACATTCGGCGGTGGTTTTGGGCGGACAGCAAGCGGGGCTAATGACAGGCCCTCTTTATACCATTCATAAAATCATTTCGGTTATTCGCTTTGCCGGTCTGCAGGAGGAAAAGCTAGGCGTACCTATAGTGCCTGTTTTTTGGATTGCTGGAGAAGATCACGATTTCTTGGAAGTGAACCATCTTTATGTTCAAAAAGGAACGAAAATGGAAAAGTTCTCTTATACGGAAAGCGTTTTAGGAAAAAAGATGGTCTCTGATATCTCCTTTAATAAAGCATTGATGCAAAAGTGGGTCGAAGAGATTATACGGCAGTTCGGAGAGACAGAGCATACTAACGGTCTGCTTGACTTGCTTCGGGAAGCCATTGAATGTTCAGAAACCATTACTGATTTTTTTCGCTACCTGATCGCCCGATTATTTTGCCATTACGGTCTTTTACTGATCGATTCAGCGTTTGAGCCGTTGCGCAAACTGGAAATCCCTTATTTTCGAAATATGATCCTCGAAAATGAGAGTATTACGGAAAAAGTGTTAGAGCAGCAATCGATAATTCGTCAAGCTGGATTTTCCAATATGATCGAATTGAGTGAGGAAGCGGCAAACCTTTTTCTATACGAATGTGGAGAACGAATTTTGCTTGAATACAATAAAGAGAAAGAACGTTTTACAGGTAAAAATGGCGAAATCGAATTGGAAATTGAACATTTGCTTGATCGACTGAAAACAGCTCCGCAATGTTTTAGCAATAATGTGGTCACGAGACCGATCATGCAAGAACAGTTGTTTCCAACGCTGGCATTTATAGCGGGGCCTGGTGAAATCGCTTATTGGGCTGAATTAAAACAAGCTTTTGAGTTTCTGGATATGAAAGTGCCGCCAATCCTTCCGCGTCTGAATATCACTCTTTTGGAAAGAAGTGTGGCAAGAGATCTTGAAGTGCTGGGAATAGATGTCAAAACAGCTATAGAATCGGGCATTTCCAGCGAAAAGAATCAATATTGGGATACTGTTCGAGACGATACTTTCCACGATTTGATCGAGACGACGAAAGAGGATTTAATGAAGCATTATGAAAAAATAAAAGACAGAGCCCGCAAAATGAATTTAGGCCCCCTTTCTCTTATAGAAAAAAATCTTGAATTTCATTTTCGACAGCTGGATTATCTTAAGAAAAAAACCGACCAAAACCTTATGGTCAAACATCAAGCCATTCTCCAAAAGTACGATCGCATCGAAAACAGCCTTCATCCGAACGGCGGTCCTCAAGAAAGAGTGTGGAACCTCTTTTATTTTATGAACCAATACGGTGTTTCCTTTATTCACGATCTAATGGAATTGCCGTTCACGTTTGACGGCACCCATCAACTAGTCAAAATTTAGATGCTTACAACGACCGGCTTTGGCCGGTTTTTTCTATTTTAATGGATTGTATGGAGCGGCCAAAACTGTCGATTCTTCGGAATAAAGAAGCGCCGCGCTTTTGGTTGAAAAGCAAGCGAAACTTATTTAGAATGTCATTCCGTTTTCTTCATGAAGCGGAGAAGATAAGTGTGAAGTGAGTATAGTGAAACGAGTGAACGAGTTATTTTCATAGACAAGAATATAAAAAATCAAATTGGAGATTAAAATTTTTTTCAAAAAGAGGAAATCTTTAATGTTTAAAGAAATAATTAGATGTGGAGAAAAGTGGGGGAATGTGGTACAGTTAGGTTAGAAAGTGGGGGCTCAGTGATGTTCATGGGGGAATACCGGCATAGCATTGATGCAAAAGGAAGATTGATCATCCCCGCTAAATTCAGGGAAGACCTTGGTGAAACGTTTGTTTTGACCAGAGGATTGGATCAATGTTTGTTTGGCTATCCCCTTCAGGAATGGAAAATATTAGAAGAAAAATTAAAAGCATTGCCCCTTACAAAAAAAGACGCACGAAGCTTCACGAGATTTTTCTTTTCGGGAGCAACGGAATGCGAACTGGACAAACAAGGAAGAATCAATATTCCCTCGACTCTTCTGCAATACGCTCAATTGGAAAAGGAATGTGTAGTTTTGGGAGTTTCCAATCGAATTGAGATTTGGAGTAAACCGATTTGGGAAGACTATTTTGCAAAGTCGGAAGAGTCTTTTACAGAGATTGCTGAGAATATGATTGATTTTGATATTTAGATTCGATTGGATGGATGTAAATGAATTTTGTGCATGAAACAGTTTTATTAAAAGAGGCAGTGGACGGACTGAATGTACGGCCCGACGGTATTTATGTGGACTGCACACTTGGTGGTGGAGGACACAGCCAATATTTGGCATCGAAATTATCGAAACGAGGACGATTAATTGCATTCGATCAAGATGTCACGGCACTGCAATTTGCTAAAGAAAAATTGGCTGATTATCGAGATCAAATCACTTTTGTCAAAAGCAATTTCCGATTCATCAAACAAGAATTGGAATCGATTGGATGCTATAAAGTAGACGGAATTTTATATGATCTCGGGGTATCTTCTCCCCAGCTGGACACGCCGGAGCGGGGGTTCAGCTATCATCATGATGCTCCTCTTGATATGCGGATGGATCTCGATGGGGAACGAACGGCATATGAAATCGTCAATGAATGGCCATACGAAGATCTAGTCCGAATCTTTTTCCGATACGGGGAAGAAAAATTTTCCAAGCCAATCGCCCGAAAAATTGAAGAAGCACGAAAAAAAGCACCAATTGAGACGACTGGCCAGCTTGTGGAGCTAATTAAGGAAGCCATTCCGGCTCCTGCTCGAAGAAAAGGCGGACATCCTGCCAAACGGGTATTTCAAGCGATCAGAATTGCCGTCAATGATGAGCTATCCGCATTTGAACAGTCGTTGAATGATGCAATTGAATTATTGAATCCCGGAGGACGAATTAGTGTCATCACGTTTCATTCATTGGAGGACCGCATTTGCAAGCAAATATTTAAATCGCTAAGTTCAGCTCCGGATTTACCTCCGGGTTTGCCGATACTTCCGGAAGAATACAGACCAAAATTAAAAGTGATAACGAAAAAGCCTATTGTACCAAATGAAGCAGAAATCATGAACAACAACCGTGCCCGTTCGGCTAAGCTAAGAATCGCAGAAAAAATCTAAAATGAGTGGGGGAAAACGATGGCGAATGTAGCGCGAAAAGTACAAGTGTTCGAGGAACCGGAATTACGGAAACCGATAGCACCCAAGAAAGTACGCCGCCACAAAAGGTGGCTTACTCCGGGTGAAAAAGTGATGATCGTTGTTTTTGCATTGTTTTTTTGTGTGCTGTCCGTGAAAATTATTTCAACTGAAACAGCCATTTATCAAACGAATAAGGAAATCCAACAGATCGAAGCAAAAGTAAAAAATCAACAAAAAGTGAACAAGGATTTACAAATGCAAATCAGCGAAGACAGTACATATAAAAAAATTTGGGAAAAGGCAAGACAACAAGGGCTAAACTTGAATCAACAAAACATTAAGGTTGTGCAGTAACATGAATGGTAATCAAATAAACATCCGAAAAGGAGCAGCGATTTTATTTGTTTTTTTCGCTTTGCTCTTTTTTGTCTTATTTGTACGTTTTTTATACATAGAAATCACAGGAAAAGTAGACGGCCATGTATTGGCAAACGAAGCGTTAAGAAAGTATATGAAAACTGATACTTTGATCGCTCATCGCGGAAACATTTATGACCGAAATGGAGACGTGATTGCCGAGGATATGACCACTTATAAGCTTGCGGCTATTCTGGATAAAAGAGCGACAAGCGATCCGAAATATCCACATCATGTCACGAATCCCAAAAAAACCGCCCGAATTCTCGCCAAATATATTGATATGGATGAAAAAGAAATTTACAAGCGATTAACGAAAAAAGGAGTATTTCAAGTTGAATTTGGCAATGCAGGCCGTAACCTTTCCTACGATGTAAAAGAAAAAATCGAAAAGGAAAAATTGCCCGGGATCGTTTTTCTGCGAGATTCAACTCGATTCTATCCGAACGGCAAATTCGCTTCGCATTTAATCGGGTTTGCCAGAAAAGACGAAAATTCCGATCAAAGTATTGGACAATTAGGGATTGAAAAAGCTTATGACCGATTTTTGCGCGGCAGAAATGGAAAAATTCAATATGAGAGTGATTTATGGGGATATTTATTGCCGAATAAAAAAGAAATGGTGAAAGAACCGAAGAACGGAGATGATATTTATTTAACGATCGATTCTAAAATACAAGTATTTTTGGAAGATGCATTGAACACGGTAGAAAAAGAATACAAACCTTCTAAAATCCTAGCTGTTGTTGCAGATCCGAAAACCGGAAAAATATTAGCGATGGGTCAAAGACCTTCTTTCGATCCCGGTTCGCGGGAAGGTTTGTCCGATAACTGGCGCAATGAAATCGTGGAATCTGCTTATGAGCCAGGGTCGGTGATGAAAATTTTTACGCTTGCGGCCGCAGTAGAAGAAGGAGTATTTTCACCAAATGCCACCTATAAATCCGGAAGCTATAAAGTGGGAACAAGCGTCATACGTGATCATAACGGTGGCGTAGGTTGGGGAACCATTACTTATTTGGAAGGGGTTCAGCGATCTTCCAACGTGGCCTTTGTGCATTTGCTGGATATGATGGGATCGGATACGTTCCGAGAGTATTTGGATCGCTTCCGATTTGGAAAGAAAACAGGAATTGAACTCCCTGATGAAGCTTCCGGAAATATCTTATACCGGTATCCTGTGGAAAAGGCGACGACGGCCTTCGGTCAGGGGACGACCGTAACGGCATTACAGCTCGTTCAAGGAGCTACGGCTATCGCGAATAATGGGAAGATGATGAAACCATATGTGATTGATAAAATCGTGGATCCTAATACGAATAAAATCGTTATGCAAACAAAACCGAAAGAGGTAGGAAGACCAATCTCCTCCAACACGGCAAAAGAAGTTCGGGATATTTTGCGTACGGTTCTCACAGCGAAAAATGGAACTGGAAAAATTTATAATATCGATGGCTATGATGTGATAGGAAAAACTGGAACAGCTCAACTGCCCAACCCTAACGGCGGCGGCTATTTAAGCGGTGCCGAAAACTATCTTTTTTCTTTCTTAGGCATGGCACCAAAAAATGATCCGCAGCTGATCGTATATGTGGCGGTACAGCAGCCTCATCTCAAAAATGAGACGGGAGGAGTCCCGGTGGCCAAAATCTTTAATCCTGTCATGAAAAACAGTTTGCAGTATTTAAATATTAAACCGCAACGAAAGATTACAGCCAAAACGATAACCGTCGACGATTATACGGGAATGAAGGCGGAAGACGCGGTTCAAAAAGTGAAAGAGGCAGGATTGGAACCTGTATTGTTAGGGAAGGGGGACACTGTTCAAAGTCAGGATCCAGAAAAGTCCACAGACCTTCTCGAAGGAGAAAAAGTCATTTTGCGAATAGATGGGCCGCTGACGATTCCTGATTTGAAGGGGTGGTCATTGCGTGACGTGGCGAAAGTAGCGAAGCTGGCGGGCTTGAAGCTGAGTGTGAGCGGAAAAGGCTATGTGATCAAACAAAACATAAAGCCGAATGAAACCATTAAAAAAGGAACGGAGCTTGTCATCCATTTAACACGACCGGAAAATTACGTTAAACAGCAATAAAAAAGAGAGCAAACCAAGGAGACGGATACGAAAAAACGTTCTGCAGAAATATTTAGTCCATGCAGCCGGATCTAAGGCATCTAAACAACAGGGCCTGGGATCCGGCTTTTTCTATTTCAAAAAACTTCATTAGAACCCATTGCAAGATTGTTTATCATCGTTGTAAAAATGAAAGATGCACGTGCATAGTAAACGTCTCCTATTCGCTTTGTTTCAGCGTTAGCAAGTAGACTTCTCTTTCGGGTTTGTCCGTTCTATTAAAAAAAAACAAGCATATATTGGGAACGAGCCTGGAAAGGAGGGGATTTCTTGAAGCGTGTATCTCAAGTTACGGTTCGAAAACGTCTGACCTTTTTGCTGCTTGCAGGGATAGTTATATTCGCCGTTATTGATGTTAGACTTGGCTATGTTCAATTTGCCATGGGAGACATGCTCACGGATAAAGCGAAAGACTCATGGAGCCGAAATATACCATTTGAGCCTGAGCGCGGAAAAATTCTCGACCGAAATGGCGTTGCGCTAGCCACAAACAAGAGTGCTCCGACCATCTATGTCATGCCGCGGCAAATTGAAAATCCTGCAGAAGCTGCCGAAAAGTTGGCGGCTGTTCTGAATGCGAATGAAGAAAAATTGTATAAGCATTTGACGAAAAAAACTTCTATTGAACGCTTACCCGAAGGCAGAAAAATTTCTTATGAAAAAGCAAACGAAATTCGAGCGTTAGGAATCAAAGGAGTTTTTATTGCTGAGGATTCAAAGCGCTATTACCCATTTGGAAGCTATTTGTCGCATGTGCTGGGGTTCACGGGAATCGATAATCAAGGGTTAGCCGGGCTGGAATTGACATATGATAAAGAGTTGAGAGGACAGAAAGGCTCGATGAAATATTATTCTGATGCTAAGGGCAAAAAAATGCCCAATATGTCCGACGACTACCAACCTCCAATGGACGGGGAAGATTTAGTGCTGACCATTGATACAAAAGTGCAAACGATTATTGAAAGGGAATTGGACAATGCAGAAGCCAAGTATAATCCGGACGGAATCATAGCTATTGCGATGAATCCCAATACAGGAGAAATTTTGGCGATGTCTTCTAGGCCTACTTTTAACCCTGCAAACTATAAAGAGGTCCCTCCGGAAATTTACAACCGAAATTTGCCGATTTGGAGCACGTATGAACCTGGTTCGACATTCAAAATTATCACTCTTGCTGCGGCGCTTCAAGAAAAAAAGGTAGATTTGGAGCATGAAAAATTTCATGATCCCGGTTATATTGAGGTGTCGGGTGCCACACTACATTGCTGGAAGCGGGGAGGACACGGGACGGAAACATTTTTGGAAGTGGTCCAAAACTCCTGCAACCCTGGTTTTGTCGAATTGGGAGAACGTTTGGGAAAAGAAAAATTGTTCAAGTATATTCATGATTTCGGCTTTGGCGAAAAAACCGGGATCGACTTGCAAGGAGAAGGAAAAGGGTTATTATTCCCTATGAATAAAGTAGGGCCAGTTGAATTGGCTACTACCGCTTTCGGTCAAGGTGTTTCCGTTACTCCCATTCAGCAGGTAGCAGCTGTTTCCGCTGCTATCAATGGCGGAATTTTGTACCAGCCGTATGTAGCAAAAGAATTAATTGATCCAAACACTCATGAGGTTCTGATGAGAAAAACTCCCGTTAAAAAGAGAAGAGTGATTTCGGAAGAGACATCTAAAAAAGTTCGCTATGCATTGGAAAGTGTCGTTGCGAAAGGGTCGGGAAAAAACGCCTATGTTGATTCTTACCGGGTGGGCGGAAAAACCGGAACGGCTCAGAAAGCACAAAACGGGCGTTATTTAGAAAATAATCATATCGTTTCTTTTATCGGGTTTGCACCTGCGGATGACCCTCAAATCGTCGTCTATGTGGCAGTCGACAATCCTAAAGGCACGATTCAATTCGGAGGAACCGTCGCGGCCCCGATTGTAGGCAAAATCATGGATGACAGTTTGCAAGCGATGAATGTCAAACCAAGAAAAAATCAAATCGAGAAAAAACGACAATGGAACGACCCGAAAGAAATCAAGATTCCCAATTTGGAAGGAATGACAAAAAAAGAATTATTGGAACAACGATATCCATTACAATTCGATGTAAGCGGAAATGGAAATAAAGTGGTCAATCAATCTCCAAAACCGGGAACGAAAGTAGAAGAGGGGGCTACTGTCCGCATTTTTATGAATTAGCTGCAGGCGGCAATATGCCGCCTACCCATCTTTCTTCTTCAAAAAGTTAAGCAGAACCTACCATTCTGTGTTAATATGATTAAGTGACTGCCACAGCTCGACATTTTTTTCAATCTGTCTTTCCGTTTTAAAGTCATTTTTCTTCGATATTGGTTCGCATTCTCGCAGGAATTTCGTTAAAATGAGAAAAGAGTGGCTGTCATGGCCAAGTATCCATCATCATAGTAAAGATTGAATAAGCAAAACAGCCATACAGCCAAATACATAGGATGGATGCGACTGTTAGAAAGGATTGGACATAATGAAACTGCAAAGTTTGATAAAATCATTGCCTTTTTATCAGCTTACTTCCGAGCAAAACCCAGACATCACTTCGATTGAAAACGATCATCGCCAAGTGAAAAAGGGTTCCCTTTTTATTTGTATTAAAGGGTATACGGTAAATGGTCATCAGTTTGCGAAGGCAGCAGCGGAACGACAGGCTGCAGCGATCGTGGCAGAGGAGCCTGTTGACGTTGATGTCCCGGTCGTATATGTAAAAGATACAAAAAGAGCGATGGCCGTATTGGCCGATGCCTTTTATCAATCGCCGACAAAATCGTTAAAATTAATCGGAATCACGGGAACGAACGGTAAAACGACGACCAGTCATTTGCTGTACGAAATATTTCAGAAAGCGGGCGAAAAGGCTGGTTTGATCGGCACCATGTACATAAAAATAGGGGATAAAACGCTGGAAACCAAAAATACGACACCCGACAGCTTAACGTTGCAAAAAGTATTTCATCAAATGCAGGAAGAACAGGTCACGGCGGCGGCAATGGAAGTTTCCTCGCATGCCCTTGTCGAGGGGCGGGTGCATGGCTGTGACTATGATATTGCCGTTTTTACGAATTTAACTCAAGATCATTTGGATTATCACAAAACGATGGATGAGTATCGGAGAGCCAAAGGGCTGTTATTTGCCCAGCTGGGAAATACCTTTGACAGAGAAAAGCAAAAATTTGCCGTGCTGAACATCGACGACCCGGCTTCCGAGTACTTTATCCGCGAAACAGCTGCCCATATTGTCACGTACGGCATCGAACGGGAGGCTATATTTCGAGCCAAAAATATTGAACTCCACCCTTCGGGAACAACGTTTGATTTAGTGTATCCGGACGGGGAATGTCAGATAAAAACGAAACTTGCCGGAAAATTTAATGTGTATAATGTTTTAGCGAGCATTGCTGCCGCATATGTTGCGAAAGTGGACTTCGATACGATCGTTTCAGCGGTAGGAGACATCGAAGGAGTGGCCGGCCGTTTTCAATTAATTCATGAAGGCCAAGATTTTTCTGTTATCGTGGATTATGCTCATACTCCAGACGGACTTGAAAATGTACTGAAAACGGTGCGCCAGTTGACAGACAAACGGATTTTCGTCGTCGTAGGCTGTGGCGGAGACAGGGACCGAACGAAGAGGCCTTTAATGGCGAAAGTAGCTTGTCAATATGCGACAGATCCGATTTTTACTTCGGATAACCCCCGTAGTGAAAATCCTTTAGCTATTTTGAAGGACATGGAAAAAGGGGTTGAAGGAGAGAAATACGAAATCATTCCGGATCGCCGTGAGGCCATTTTCAAAGCGATTAAAAAAGCATCCGCCGGCGATGTCGTTGTCATTGCGGGAAAAGGCCATGAAACGTACCAAATTATCGGCGATCGAGTGCTTCATTTTGATGATCGGGAAGTAGCTATTGAAGCTTTGAAGGAGAGATAAATCCATGCTATTCATGAAAGAAATAGCCGGATGGTTCAAGCAAGTCGCGGGAGCCAAAATGGAGGAAATTCGAATTGAAACGGTTTCGATCACTTCCTCATTATCGATGCCAAAAGGGCTTTATTTGCCTGTTGAAGAAAATCCGAATTTTTTAGCGGCGATAAAACAAGGAGCGATTGCGGCATTGTGGAACACGGACAGCCCTTTGCCGAGATCGGTGCCTAACGATTTTCCAGTTTTTCAAACACAAGATTTATTTGATGCCTTTAACACGATTGCTGAGAATTACAAGAAAAAAATAGAACAAGAAGAGTGGAAAGAAATGACAACTTTTATTTTTTATCAAAACGATCCATCATTCAATCAATATTTACCATTCCACCTAGATGATGAAAGGGAAATGGAACAGCTGTTTTCATCTATTAATCAATATGGGAAGAGGAGGGGATAACGATGATGGAACAAGTGATTTTCTATACGATCTTGATGGGGTTTTTAATCACTGTGCTTCTTTCGCCCATTTTTATCCCCTTTTTGAGAAGATTAAAATTTGGGCAAAGCATTCGCAAAGAAGGGCCAAAATCCCACCAGAAAAAATCAGGCACACCAACAATGGGCGGAATCGTTATTTTACTGTCTATCATCATTACGACTCTAGTGATGACCGGAAAGTTTTCCAAACCGAATGTGGAAACCTATCTATTGCTTTTTGTGACAGTTGGATTTGGTCTGCTTGGATTTTTAGATGATTTTATTAAAGTGGTGATGAAGCGGAATTTAGGGTTGACATCCAAGCAAAAATTGTTGGGTCAAATCATTATTTCCGTTATTTTTTATTTTTTCTATAAGCAGCATCATTATTCAACGGAGTTGTCCATTCCATTTACGGATATATCGGTCGATTTGGGCTGGTTGTATGTATTGTTTGTTATTTTTTGGCTTGTTGGTTTTTCCAATGCTGTCAACTTGACAGACGGTCTTGACGGGCTTGTTTCGGGAACGAGCGCGATTGCATTCGGGGCGTTCGGAGTGTTGGCTTGGAATCAATCGCAATATGAGACAGCTGTGTTTGCGATGGCAGTGGTGGGAGCTGTGTTAGGATTTCTCGTCTTTAATGCCCACCCGGCCAAAGTGTTTATGGGAGATACCGGTTCGTTGGCGCTTGGAGGTGCGATTGCCACCATTTCTTTGCTAACGAAGCTTGAGCTCGTCCTTCTGGTCATCGGTGCGGTGTTTGTCGCAGAGACGCTGTCTGTTATATTGCAAGTGATTTCTTTTAAAACGACCGGCAAGCGTATTTTCCGGATGAGTCCGCTGCATCATCATTTTGAGCTCGGCGGTTGGTCAGAATGGCGTGTCGTCGTGACTTTTTGGACGGCCTCTCTTATTTGTGCAGGACTAGGAATCTATATCGGAGTGTGGGACTAATTGAAAACGATCACTAAATTTCAGCATAAAAAAGTATTAGTATTGGGCCTCGCCAAAAGCGGAGCAAGCGCGGCTTCACTTCTACATAAGCTTGGCGCATTTGTCACAGTAAACGATAAAAAACCTTTGCAGGAAAATCCTCAAGCCCAAGATTTACTGGAACAGGGCATAAAGGTGATCACGGGTTCCCATCCCATCGAATTGTTGGATGAGGGATATGAGTATATCGTCAAAAATCCCGGCATTCCTTATTCGAACCCTCTTGTTCGGGGGGCTTTGGAACGTGGGATTCCGATTTTGACGGAAATAGAATTGGCTTATTTAATTTCGGAAGCTCCTATCATCGGCATTACCGGCACGAACGGCAAGACAACGACAACGACGTTAATTTTCGAGATGTTAGAAAAGGATGGGAAGCGGCCGCTTATCGCCGGAAATATTGGAAAAGTAGCTTCTAAAGTTGCCCAAAAGGCAACGGAAGAGAATATAGTGGTCATGGAATTGTCTTCTTTTCAGCTGATGGGGATTGATACGTTCAGGCCTCATATTTCCATTATTACGAATTTGTATGAGGCTCATCTTGATTACCATGGAACAAAAGAAGAATATGCAAAAGCGAAAGCGAATATTACGAGAAATCAAACAGAAGACGATTATCTGATTATCAATGGCGATCAAGAAGAACTAATTGAACTGACGAAATTTTCCAAAGCGAAAAAAGTTCTATTTTCCACTAAACGGGTGATTGAGGACGGAGCTTATATCCAAGACGGCATCGTCTATTTCCGTGGTGAAAAATTGATCGATACAGAGGAAATTGCTCTCCCGGGATCCCATAATTTAGAAAATATACTGGCTGCAGTTGCAGCCGTTAAATTGGCCGGCGGGGGAAATGAAGCGATTCGAAACGTGTTAAAAGTTTTCGCTGGAGTAAAACATCGCACTCAATATGTCGGTGAAGTGAATGGCCGAAAATTTTACAACGATTCGAAGGCAACGAATACGTTGGCGACTAAAGCCGCTTTAAGCGCCTTTCAAAGCCCGATTATTCTCCTTGCAGGCGGTCTGGACCGCGGAAACGGTTTTGACGATCTTATTCCTTATTTAAAAAATGTGAAAGCTGTCATTACATTTGGACAAACAGCAGAAAAAATTTCCGAAACGGCGCGCAAAGCGGGCATTAAAACGATTGTTCATGCGGAGAATGTGAGCGATGCAGTGCCAAAAGCATATCAGTTATCAGAGAAAGGGGACATTATTCTGTTATCGCCGGCATGCGCCAGCTGGGATCAGTATAAAACTTTCGAACAACGCGGTGATATTTTTATTGAGGCTGTGCATAGACTGAAGTAAGAGCTTGTCTAGTGGATGCACGGACCCAACAAAGAATTAACACCTACGATCGGCTAATTTCGTGCTGATTAGCTCAAATCTATGTCTATCGAGGTGTTGGCTTTGTCTTACAAAAAGTCTTCCCCGGACTTTGTTTTAATTGTACTGACACTTAGTCTTTTGGCCATTGGGCTCATCATGGTTTACAGCGCCAGCGCCGTTTGGGCGGAATATAAGTTTGGTGATTCATTTTATTTTGCAAAAAGGCAGCTGCTTTTTGCCGGCGCTGGCGTCATGGCGATGTTCTTTCTCATGAACGTGGAGTATTGGATATGGCGTTCATGGTCAAAAGTCATTCTGCTTGTTTGTTTTGCATTGCTCATTCTTGTGCTAGTGCCGGGAGTGGGAACAGTCAGAAACGGTTCGCGAAGCTGGATCGGGGTCGGTGCGTTTTCCATCCAGCCATCCGAGTTTATGAAACTGGCTATGATCGTTTTTTTGGCAAAATATTTATCAGAACGGCAAAAGTACATTACCTCTTTTAAAAAAGGGCTGGTACCTACATTGTCTTTAGTGTTTTTGGCCTTTGGACTCATTATGCTCCAGCCGGATCTTGGAACAGGAACTGTCATGGTGGGCACATGCATTGTGATGATCTTTATCTCCGGTGCTCAAATCAAACATTTCGCTGGCTTTGCTTTTGTCGGGCTGATTGGTTTTGCGGGTCTTATTCTTTCGGCACCTTATCGGATGAACCGCATTACCTCTTATCTGGATCCGTGGTCTGATCCACTGGGAACCGGTTTTCAGATCATACAATCGATGTATGCTATTGGACCAGGAGGATTATTTGGGCTGGGCTTGGGAGAAAGCCGGCAAAAATTTTTCTATTTGCCGGAGCCGCAAAACGATTTTATTTTTGCCATCTTAGCGGAAGAATTGGGGTTTATCGGCGGCAGCATTGTGCTCCTTTTATTTACGCTTTTATTATGGAGGGGCATACGCGTTGCATTGGGGGCTCCAGATTTGTATGGAAGTTTTTTGGCAGTGGGCATTATTTCCATGGTGGCCATCCAAGTCATGATCAATGTGGGCGTGGTGACCGGATTGATGCCGGTCACCGGCATCACCCTTCCTTTCTTGAGTTATGGCGGTTCTTCCTTGACGCTTGTATTAGCAGCCATTGGGATTCTTTTAAATGTAAGTCGTTATTCCCGATATTAAAAAACTGGAGACCTTATCTTTTAAGGTTTCCAGTTTTTTGTATGTGCGCCCGGCATGTACATGAACTATAGGGTGTAAGTCCCGAACCCCGAAGACAGAAGTAGAGGTTAGCCAAGAGCAAGGGTGTCCGTGGTGACGCGGAATCTGAAGGAAGCTGGAGGCAAAACACCGGTCCGAGGAACACGAACCTCATATAAGGCTAGGTATGATTGAGTGAGTTTGCATAACAAAACAAAGCTCTTTCTGTCGAAGGTCATATCGAGTAAATGAGGCGGATAGATGGTGTGAAAGTGCATGTACTTACCCGGGGAGGTCTGGCGGATATGTGAAGTACTCTTCATAACCTACTTAGTGATAAGTAGCTGAACCGTCAGAAGTCAGCAGAGGTCATAGTATTAGTTGGTCTAGAACAACTAAGAAGGACCGAACAATTAAGAGAGAATAGCCCTTGGTATTCAGTGAGTCATGATGAACACAGAAAACGTAGTACCTCACTTGAGGGAGGAAGCGGTGAATCCCGTGGGAGACCTCTTGGAGGGTGGAGTGACCACTGGCATAAAGAGAACAGCTATTCACGGAAGTTATAAAGACTTGCGTCAATTATCTTAATTGAACCGCCGTATACGGAACCGTACGTACGGTGGTGTGAGAGGACGGGAGTTAATCGCTCCCTCCTACTCGATTTTTTGGGCATCTTTCATCATTCAGAAGACGAGAATCCTTGTTATTTAACAAAATGCTTACAAGATATGTTACAATGTTGCAATTTCTATTAAATTGTATTTGCGCATGGACATTCATTCGCTAAAATATAGTATGATAATGTAGTCGACCTTTGTGAACGTGTTTTCCGAAAAAGAAACAGGATGTGGATTGACTATCATGAATACGTACATAACAGTGAAAGAAGAATTTGAGGTGAAAAGAATATGAAAATCGTCGTCAGTGGCGGCGGTACTGGAGGGCATATTTACCCGGCTTTGGCTCTCATCAGGACCATAAAAGAAAAACATGCCGAAACTTCTTTTTTGTATATCGGAACAGAGAAGGGATTAGAATCAAAGCTTGTTCCGAGAGAAGGAATTGAGTTTCGCTCTATTCATATTACGGGTTTTAAACGTTCTCTTTCTTTTGAAAACGTGAAAACGGTGGCTCGTTTTCTAAAGGGTGTAAGAGAATGCAAGAAGTGGCTGAAAGAGTATAAGCCGGATATTGTCATCGGTACCGGCGGCTATGTGTGCGGACCGGTCGTATACGCCGCGTCGAAATTACATATTCCCACCATCATACACGAACAAAACAGCGTTCCTGGTTTAACCAATAAATTTTTAAGCAAATATGTTGATAAAATAGCGGTTTGTTTTGAGGCAGCCGAGGAATTTTTCCCACGGGAAAAAGTCATTTTGACTGGAAATCCCCGGGCTTCCGAAGTGGTTTCTGCGGAGAAAAATGGGGCTTTGCGTGCATTTGGATTAAAAGAAAATGTTCCTACTGTGCTTATTTTTGGCGGAAGCAGGGGAGCAAGACCTTTAAATGAAGCAGTCGTCAAATCGCTGCCTGTGTTAGGAAACAAACCGTATCAAATTTTGTATATAACAGGAGAAATCCATTTTGAGAATGTCAAAAAGGAAGTCTCTTTAGCAGGAAAGCCGTCCAATGTCGCTATTGCTCCGTTTGTCCATAATATGCCGGAGATATTAAAAGAAGTAGATTTGGTTGTTTCTCGTGCCGGAGCAACTACTTTAGCAGAACTAACGGCGCTTGGAGTACCGAGCATCTTAATTCCGAGCCCTTATGTGACGAACAACCATCAAGAAAAAAATGCTCGGACTTTAGCCGATAAAGGAGCGGCAGTATTGCTTTTAGAAAAAGAATTGTCACCGGAGCGGCTGGTCAAGGAGCTGGATGCCGTTTTAACAAACGAGAATCGACTGAAAAAAATGAAGCAAGCTTCTTCCAAATTGGGAATTCCAGATGCATCTGATCGATTATACCAAGTAATGGTTGAACTGGCGAACTCATCGGATCCCCAATAAGGCCGATTAATCCTAGCTGCGTGTCCGTACAAGAAAATAGGATGAATCAACTGTACTATGCGCCGTGTGTTTCCTGGCCTTGGACAAGGTGAGCAGAGGGAACATGCTCCTAGTATCTGTTCAGCAACATCAGGGAGGGAATGGAGTGGAAAATGGGAAAATCGTCTCGTTGGAGGATCGGATTCCTAGATTAAAAGAATATCGCAAAAGGAAGGCGAATCGCCGGCTGATTTTACTTCTTTTTCTTTTTTTCTTATTAGTGTTGTCAGTGGTCTATTTTTTGTCGCCTATCAGCCATGTAAAAGAAGTGACTGTTTCTGGAAACCATGTGCTGAAAACGAAAGATATTATCAAATGGAGCAATATTGAAAATGGAATGAGCATTTGGAAATTGAACAAGGACGATGTGGAAAAACGGCTAAAAAAAATACCCGAAATTAAATCATCAGACATATCCGTCCGGTTCCCGAACCGTATCCATATTAAAATCAAGGAAATGAAGCAAATCGGCTATCTCGCGAATGGCGACACATATGAACCGGTTCTGGAAAACGGACGTGTGATAAAAGAAAAAACTGTAAAGATTCCAAAACAATTACCCATTCTATTTGATTTTAAAAAAGATGATGTTTTAAAAGAAATGGTGAAATCGTTAAACGAATTGCCGGTTGAAATCGTCAATTCCATTTCAGAGATACACTACACACCGAAAAAAACGGATCGCTATCATATAACGCTTTATATGAATGATGGTTATGAAGTAAGAGCAACACTTGAGACGTTTTCGAAAAAAATGGTGTATTATCCTTCCATTGTTAGTCAATTGGATCCGAAAGTAAAAGGAGTTATCGATTTAGAAGTAGGTACTTTTTTTCAATCCTATAAAGGAGAAAAGAAACAAAACAATAGATAAAGGAAAGAAAGGTCGTTAGGTCATAAGAACTATTTTTGTTCATGAAAGAAATTTTTTTTTGCTATGGTTTCCGTAAAAAATACAATATTTATGTACCGTTGAAATTCGGAAAAAGCGATTAATGAATGGAAACGTATGGCAAAAACTATTTTTAACTGTCCTATTGCGTTCTGGGTGGATAACTGACATAAAGTTTAAGGATGGGCGGGAGTGAAAGAAAAAAGAAAAACGACGTAGGAGAAAATCCTTTAGCTAAATTTCGCTTTTCTCCCTTTGAATCTTAGTGTAGACTTGTATTTAGCATACTTTTGCCATTGCATCGCAATAAACTTTTTTAAAAAAATTTTCATGAAGATGCAAAGCTATGAGCGATGAAAAAAATTCATATTTTTTAAAGGGAAATAAGTAAAAAATGACGAATAACTTAACAAGGTATTTACAAGAATTGGTCAATTGTTGTTCACAATCGGATTACGCTGGATGTAAGATAAAGGAGGTGCCAGAGAATGAACAGCAATGAGATTTATGTCAGTCTTGACATCGGTACATCCACAGTTAAAGTCATTATCGGCGAAATGGTTAATGATTCATTAAATATCATCGGTGTCGGAAATGTAAAATCGAAAGGAATTAAGAAAGGATCCATTATTGATATAGATGAAACCGTTCATTCTATAAAAAAAGCAGTCGAACAAGCTGAAAGAATGGTTGGAATGGAGATCAAGCAAGTGATCGTTGGCATTCCGGCCAATCAAGTGCAGCTGCAGCCGTGCAGCGGAGTAGTCGCTGTATCTAGCGAGAATCGTGAAATTACAGATGAAGATGTTGCTAGAGTGATAGACGCCTGCCAAGTGATGCCGATTCCGCAGGATCGGGAAATAATCAATGTTTTGCCTAAACAATTTATCGTGGACGGATTGGATGAAATCAACGATCCAAGAGGAATGATAGGGGTCCGCTTGGAAATGGAAGGAATCTTAATAACCGGATCCAAAACTTTATTACATAATACATTACGTTGCGTAGAAAGAGCTGGACTGGAGATTCTGGAAATCGTCCTGCAGCCGTTGGCAGCCGGAACGGTGGCGTTATCACGGGACGAACAAATATTAGGCACTGCGTTGATTGATATTGGCGGAGGTTCAACCACCTTAACGGTATTTGAACAAGGACATATAAAAGCCACAACGGTTTTTCCTGTGGGCGGCGATCATATTACGAAAGATTTATCCGTTGGACTTCGGACCAATACGGAAGATGCCGAAAAAATAAAAATAAAATTCGGCCATGCGTTTTATGATCTTGCCTCGGAGGACGAAGTTTTCAGTGTGCCAATCATAGGAAGCGACCAACATCAGCAATTCAATCAATTAGAAATTTCTGATATTATTGAAGCTAGATTGGAAGAGATTTTTGAATTGGCACGGCAAGAAATGAAACGGATGGGTGTCCATGATTTGCCGGGCGGCATTGTTCTTACTGGCGGAGTTGCCAATATGCCAGGTGTGATGGAATTAGCTCAAAGCATTTTTGAAAATCGAGTACGCATTGCAGTTCCTGATTACATTGGTGTTCGAAATCCACAGTTTATCACATCTATTGGATTGATACAGTACGCTTACAAGACTGCAAGAATGCAAGGAAGAACGGTAAGTGCGAATCCGGAACCGGTCATGGTGCCGGACGCGAGAATTCAAAAAGAAATAGAACCGCAACCTTCGAAAGAAAAAGTGAAGCCTGACAAACATAAAGAAGAAAAATTTACTGCTAAAATGAAAAGAATTTTTGGTTACTTTTTTGATGAGTAGTCATCTTGAGGGAATAACGACGAATTAGGAGGATTTGTCATGTTGGAGTTTGATATGAGTGTAGATTCATTTGCGTCGATAAAAGTAATCGGTGTTGGCGGCGGAGGAAACAATGCGGTCAACCGTATGATTGAACATGGTGTACAAGGGGTAGAATTTATTGCCGTCAACACAGATGCACAAGCGTTGAATTTATCCAAAGCGGAAATCAAAATGCAAATTGGGGCCAAGCTGACCCGAGGATTGGGAGCCGGTGCCAACCCGGAAGTAGGAAAAAAAGCAGCTGAAGAAAGCAAAGAACAGATTGAAGAAGCGCTCAAAGGAGCGGATATGGTATTCGTAACAGCCGGTATGGGCGGCGGTACAGGAACCGGGGCCGCTCCGGTCATCGCTCAAATTTCAAAAGACTTAGGAGCTTTGACTGTTGGAGTCGTAACGCGCCCATTTACATTTGAAGGAAAAAAACGGGCAAACCAAGCAGCCGGGGGAATTGCGGCAATGAAAGAAGCGGTGGACACGTTAATTGTGATTCCGAATGACCGCCTTCTGGAAATTGTCGATAAGAGCACCCCGATGCTCGAAGCCTTCAGGGAAGCCGATAATGTATTGCGTCAAGGAGTTCAAGGCATTTCTGATTTGATTGCCGTTCCTGGATTGATTAACCTCGATTTTGCTGACGTCAAAACGATCATGTCTAATAAAGGATCAGCTTTGATGGGAATCGGAGTGGCTTCCGGTGAAAATCGGGCAGCAGAAGCTGCGAAAAAGGCTATTTCCAGTCCGCTTCTTGAAACGTCCATTGATGGCGCACAAGGTGTTCTCATGAATATTACGGGCGGAACAAACTTAAGCCTATATGAAGTACAAGAAGCAGCAGACATTGTAGCTTCTGCATCAGATCAAGAAGTCAATATGATTTTTGGATCTGTCATCAATGAGAATTTAAAAGACGAAATTGTCGTCACTGTCATTGCGACTGGATTTAAGCAAGATACATCACAAAACAGTAAACCGATTCGTACCGGATTGGGACAAGCCAAAGCGAGTGCTGCTCCTTCCAGTCATATCAAGCGTGAAGGAAAAAAAGAAGAAGCCTCTCACTTTGAAACACCTTCTCGTTCCAATGTTCAACCGCTGGAAGATACGCTTGATATTCCAACATTTTTACGCAATCGCAATCGCCGCAGATAAGTGAAAAAACGATATGAACATAAATGAAGAAAATGACTGTCTCCATTCCGTAATCTATGGTTTTTGGAGGCAGTCATTTTTTGTGCTAAGTATCAAACGATAGAGATCGTATTTTTAGCCGCTCTTGGAGAATGAAAGTTAGCCACATGCTGCAATGGGATGGAATGTGCGATCCATGAATAAAGATTCATTTAAATTTCGAATCTTGCCGGCTATTGTGACAAATCATAGGCGGTTTTATAGCATCCTCTCTTATTTCGGCCCCTTTTAAACTCATCATTCTTAGAAAATGATTGTCAAAAGAAGATTATAGAACAGTTTAAGGAATAAAGCTGACAATTTTCGAATATATCATTAAAAAAAAACCTATTATCGAATCCAAATTATGACACACTTTGGATGTGCAGTAGGATATACTTCGATAACAAAAGGGAAGAAAAAGGGGGAAAACATTGGTAGTCTATCTCGATGTGATATGGCTATTAAACTTGCTGGTGGACAGTTTGTTGTTATGGATGACGGCGCTTTTTTTAAAAAGGCAAGTGTCCTTTTTTCGTATTCTTCTCGGAGGGATAATCGGATCTTGCCTTGTTCTTCTATTGGCAACCAAGTTTGCGCCGATCGCGGGAAATCCGGCTGTGAAAGTTTTGTTCTCCATATGGATGGTATTGGCGGTGTTCGGCTATAAAAGGTTTCGCTTTTTTCTGTCCAATTTACTGACATTATATTTTGCAACTTTTCTGCTGGGGGGAATCTTAATAGGCATTCATTATTTTATTTCATTTGATTCCGATCTTCACTCCGCCACGCTTCTAGCAAATGTAAAAGGATTTGGCGATCCCATCAGCTGGGTGTTTGTCATGTTGGCGATTCCGGTTGCTTGGTATTTCTCTAAACGAAGATTGGAAGATTTTGAAACGGCCAAAATTCAATATGATCAACTTGTTGATGTGATGATTCATTTTGCCGGCTGCCAATTGGAATTGAAAGGGCTTGTCGACAGTGGCAATCACCTTTTCGATCCTTTGACAAAAACGCCCGTTATGATTGTTTCTACCAAAGGTCTGGAAAATACTCTTCCTAGAGAAATATTGGAAATAGCCGAAGAACCAGATAAGTTTTTAAATGGGGAATTAGAATTAAACCAAAAGTGGGCGGACCGGGTCCATTTCATTCCTGCTCAAAGCGTCGGAAAAACTCGTCAGCTTTTGCTGGCTTTTAAATCGGATGGGGTGGAAATCCAAAACCAACCTAGAGGAACTGTCAGCAAAGCATTGATTCATTTTACCGTTCAACAATTGTCGGCAGATCAATCTTTTGCATGTATCGTTCACCCGAAATTAGCGGCAACTGCCCCGAAAGAAAGTGCATCTTAACGTATTATTACTATACTCGTATGGATCGAAAATAGAAGGGGGATGACAAAAAATGAAAAAATGGAGAGTGCGATGGACGTATTTGTGGTATAAATTATTGATTGCTTTAGGATTAAAAACCGATGAAATTTATTACATCGGGGGGAGCGAGGCTCTTCCTCCGCCGCTGTCTAAAGAAGAAGAAAAAGTGCTGCTTGAGAAGCTGCCAAAAGGGGATAAAGCCGCTCGATCCATTTTAATTGAACGCAACTTAAGGCTGGTAGTCTACATCGCCCGAAAATTCGAGAATACAGGCATTAACATAGAAGATCTGATTAGTATCGGTACAATTGGTCTCATCAAAGCCGTTAACACGTTTAATCCTGAGAAAAAAATCAAATTAGCTACATATGCCTCTCGCTGTATTGAAAATGAAATTTTAATGCATTTAAGAAGAAACAATAAGATCCGTTCTGAAGTTTCCTTCGATGAGCCACTCAATGTCGATTGGGATGGAAACGAATTGCTTTTATCGGATGTGCTTGGTACTGAGGATGATATTATCACGAAAGACTTAGAATCGACTGTGGACAAAAAATTGTTGTTTAAAGCTTTGCATCAACTATCGGACAGAGAGAAGCAAATTATGGAGCTGAGATTCGGCCTGAACGGGGAAGAAGAAAAAACGCAAAAAGATGTCGCAGATATGCTTGGAATTTCCCAATCATACATTTCTCGGCTGGAAAAACGAATTATTCAAAGACTCCGAAAAGAGTTTAATAAAATGGTTTAAACAGTTAAGATTGATTGACATCCGATCATTTGTCGGAAAATAAAAAATAGATGGAAATAATAAATTTTAAAAGCGATCTAACGAAAAATACGGGCCAATCGCTTTACAGATAAGCGGCGGCGACAGGTTTTGAAGATGGATTCAGGCGTGCATAAAATTCCCTTCCAAGGAGATACTGATCTTTGAAATAGCAGCTCCTGCAAGGAGGGGAATCAATGGCTCGCAACAAAGTTGAAATCTGTGGTGTGAATACTTCTAAACTCCCTGTATTGAAAAATGAGGAGATGCGTGAGCTTTTTAAGCAAATGCAAGCAGGTGACATTTCTGCAAGAGAAAAGCTCGTTAATGGAAATCTTCGTCTTGTTTTAAGTGTGATCCAGCGGTTTAATAATCGCGGTGAATACGTGGATGACTTATTTCAAGTGGGCTGCATCGGATTAATGAAATCGATCGATAATTTTGATTTAAGTCAAAATGTTAAATTTTCCACTTATGCGGTCCCGATGATTATTGGGGAAATTCGCCGTTATTTGCGAGACAATAACCCAATCCGTGTTTCGCGTTCCCTTCGAGACATCGCCTATAAAGCGTTGCAAGTACGGGAACGGCTGATCAGTGAAACCTCAAAGGAACCAACAGCCGAAGAAATCAGCAAGGAATTGGATGTCCCCCATGAAGAAATTGTGTTCGCATTAGATGCCATTCAAGATCCCGTTTCTCTTTTTGAACCCATTTATAATGACGGGGGGGATCCCATTTATGTCATGGATCAGCTGAGCGACGAGAAAAATTTAGACAGCCAGTGGATTGAAGGGATCGCGCTTAAAGAAGGAATGAAGAGATTGAATGAACGCGAAAAAATGATCATAAGGAAACGCTTTTTCCAAGGAAAAACTCAAATGGAGGTGGCCGAAGAGATAGGCATTTCGCAAGCGCAAGTTTCAAGATTGGAAAAAGCGGCCATCCGACAAATGAATAAAAATATTCAATAAGAAACGGACCTCGCAAGCGAACAGCTTGCGGGGTCTTTTGTGCGGAGAAAGAGCATATATTGTAACAATAAGACGGAAAAGAAATGGGGAGAGATAATGGCAAGAGTCTCTGATTTTCAAGTGAAGGACGTTGTCAATGTTTCTGACGGAAAAAAGCTTGGAAATATAACGGATATTGAAATTAATCTCGATACTGGAAAAATTGATGCGATTGTGATGAATAACGGCGGAAAAGTCCTTGGCTTTTTTGGAAAAGAAGAAGAAACAGTCATACCTTGGAGTCAGATAGTAAAAATCGGCGAAGATGTGATTCTTGTCCGAACACGCGGATCTTATTATACTCAGTCGAAATTAGAAGAACCAAAAGAATAAATCACTTTAACAGTGACGTTTGTTGGCAATCGTGTTAAACTAAAGAAAAAACGGGAGTTGTCGTTATGACAGAACCTTTTCGTTTAATGAATGACCTCTATATTCTTGACTCCTGGATGAAGAACAATTCCGGCCTCGTAGCCGGATTTACGACGAGAAATGGAGGAAAAAGCAGCGAACCGTTTCGCAGCATGAACTTGGCGTTTCATGTCAATGACAACAGCGACGATGTGTGCGAAAACCGCCGTATATTAGCAAAAAAGATCGGGTTTCCTCTTCAGCAATGGGTAAGCGCAGAACAGACTCATGGAAAAAATATTCGCCGCATCTCGCAAAATGATCGTGGAAAAGGCGCACTTCGTTATGAAGATAGCATAAAGGACACTGACGGTTTTTACACAGAGGAAAAAGGCATTTTGCTTACCATGTGTTATGCTGACTGTGTCCCTATCTATTTTCTTGCCCCTAAACAGCAAAGAATCGGCATTGTTCATTCCGGATGGAAAGGAACCGTGCAAAAAATTGCCGGGGAAATGGCGGCAAAATGGCTGAGTGATGGAATCGATCCGACTGAGCTTTTTGCGGCCATTGGACCTTCTATCTGCCAAAATTGTTATCAAGTGGATGATCGTGTCATTCAACAAGTCGATGCCGTTCTATCTCCTAACGACGACATTCCATATGTTGAAACAGAAAAAGGGCGTTATCAATTGGATTTAAAAGCGTTAAACCGCACTATTTTAGAAAATGCGGGATTGCCAAAAGAAAACATCCTTGTCACCTCATTATGTACAAGCTGTCATCACGAGTTTTATTCTCATCGCCGCGATAATGGAAAGACGGGGAGAATGCTTGGTTTTATCGGATGGAATAAGGAGGTTTCGCATCTTGAGAGTAGCCGATAAGCTGGCAAACATACAAAAACAGATTGAAGAAGCATGTGGACGTTCAGGGCGCAGTCCGGAAGAAATTCAAATCGTGGCCGTTACGAAATATGTATCCGTTGAGAGGGCGAAAGAAGCTCTGGATGCAGGGATCATTCATCTTGGCGAGAATCGAGACGATAGTCTTCTTTCCAAGTGGGAAGCATTAAAAGATCAGCCTGTGTGGCATTTTATCGGCACGCTGCAAAGCCGAAAAGTAAAAAACATTATAGATAAAGTTTCCTACATACACTCTTTGGATAGACTGTCGCTCGCTAAAGAGATCGATAAGAGGGCGAATGAACCAATCTCTTGTTTCGTCCAAGTGAATACGTCGGGAGAGGAAACGAAACATGGATTAGCTCCTGAAGCGGTTGAAGATTTTGTTAAGCGATTGGAAGAATTTCCAAAGATTAAGGTGGTCGGTCTCATGACGATGGCCCCGTTTACAACCGATGAGCTCATCATAAGGGACTGTTTCAGACGATTGAAACAATTGCAGTTGGAAATTCAAAATCTCGATTTGCCTTATGCGCCTTGCACGGAACTATCTATGGGCATGAGCAATGATTTTCCCATCGCGATTGAAGAAGGTGCAACTTTTATCAGGATCGGAACAGCTCTTGTAGGTGAATAAAGGAGGGTTGGAAGGATGGGAATCAAGTCAAAAATTAAAACGTTTTTCCTTTTGGACGATGATTATGAAGCGGTTGAGGAGAGCGAAGTACAGGAAGAGCCGAAACAACCGTCAAAAGAAGCTCCAAAACGAAATGTTGTCAGTTTGCAAAGTGTGCAAAAATCATCTAAAGTGATTTTAATAGAACCGCGTGCTTTTGCTGAAGCTCAAGAAATTGCAGATCATTTAAAAAGTCATAAAGCGGTGATTGTCAATTTACAAAGAATCCAGCATGACCAAGCCAAAAGGATTGTGGATTTTTTGAGCGGAACTGTTTATGCTATTGGTGGAGACATCCAGCATTTAGGACCGAAAATTTTTCTTTGCGCTCCTGACAATGTGGAGGTTTCCGGTTCTATTTCTGAAATATTGTCAGAAGAAAATATGGATAATTCAAGGTGGTTATAAGAAGAATGGTATTCGTTTTTAATGCTTTGTCTTGGCTCATTGAAATCTATTCATGGGCGTTAATTATCTACATTTTGATGTCTTGGTTGCCTGGAGCTAGAGAATCTGGTTTCGGACAGTTTCTTGCTAAAATATGTGAACCTTATTTAGAACCGTTCAGACGCATCGTGCCTCCGATCGGGATGATAGATTTTTCCCCTATTGTGGCGTTCATTGTTTTAAACCTAGCTACTCGGGGACTGCATCAACTTGCCTACTGGGTGTTATAGCAGAGTTGAAAATTCCGTTTCGCAACGTTTTTTGTGATCGTTGCGAAAGGAAAATTCTGTAATCATGCTAATCATGACCGACAAACCATTGTGCGGAAGAGAAAGGTTATTTAAATATTTATTTCGATTTCGTTAGTGAAAAGGAGTAAACGATGTCATCGATTTATCAGCACTTTCGACCGGAGGAAAAGGAATTTATTGACGATGTCCTCGAGTCGATTCGACAGGTCGAAGAAAAATATGCACCAAAATTGATGGATTTTTTAGATCCTCGGGAACAGCAAATTTTGTCTTCATTGCTGGGGAAAAACACCGAGGTTAACGTGTCGTTTTTCGGAGGAACGGTACAGGCGGAACGAAAGAGGGCGCTCCTTTATCCGCCTTACTTTTCTGTACAGCAAGAAGACTTTCAAGTAGCGCTTTTTGAAATTCTCTACCCGCAAAAATTTGTTGTTTTAAATCATCGCGACGTATTAGGAAGTTTAATGGGTCTTGGACTTCGACGCGAAAAATTCGGCGATATTCTAGCTAAAGAAGGGCGTTTTCAGTTTTTAGTTGCTGCGGAAATGGCTGATTTTGTGAAATTAAATTTTCGTCAAGTGGGAAAAGCGTCCGTCCAATTGGAAGAAAAAAAACTAGAAGAAGCGATTGAATCAGAAGAAAGCTGGCAACCGGTTCAAACAACCGTCTCATCGTTGCGTTTAGATGTTATGATTTCCGCTTATGCCAAGCTGTCCCGCCAAAAAGTGCAGACGATGATCAAAAGCGGCTTAGTCAAAGTGAATTGGAAAGTGGTGGACAACCCTGCTTTTCTATGCGAAGAAGGGGATGTTCTCTCCGTGCGTGGAAAAGGAAGGTGCAAGCTGCTGTCGATTGATGATAAAACAAAAAAAGAGAAGTGGCGAATTACATTAGGTCTTTTGAAATAATTTGGGGAAAATTGCAAGATATTCATTACAAATGGGAAAAAAACCGTTATAATAAAGTCCATAGATAGGTATGGAGGTGGCTGTATGCCTTTAACGCCCTTGGACATACATAATAAAGAATTCAGTAAAGGATTTAGAGGCTATGATGAAGATGAAGTCAACGAGTTTCTAAATCAAGTGATTAAAGACTACGAACTGATATTGCGGGAAAAAAAAGATCTGGAAGAACAGCTGGAATCTTTGCGTGAACGTCTGAATCATTATTCAGATATTGAAGAAACGCTCAATAAATCGATTTTGATCGCTCAGGAAGCCGCGGAAGACGTAAAGCGGAATGCTCAAAAAGAAGCTAAGCTAATCATTAAGGAAGCGGAGAAAAATGCGGATCGCATTGTCAATGAAGCTTTATCAAAAGCGAGGAAAATCGCTCTTGACATCGAAGAGCTCAAAAAGCAGTCAAAAGTATTTCGCACTCGTTTTAAAATGCTTGTGGAAGCCCAACTGGATTTGTTAAACAACGACGATTGGGATCAGCTGATGGAATTTGAAGTAGATGCAACCGATCTTAAAAGTCTGCAAAATGAACACGAGGAGTAAGATTTATTTTTGATTGTCTCACCGTTCTATCCGGAAGAGAGTGCCGTTGCAAGACTTGACTGACAGACATACGATTTCTATAATGTAAAAGGTATAAGGGAAAAACGATGACGGGGAGAGTACATTCTTTTAGCTTATTGTTCAGCGAGCCGGGACGGTGGAAGCCGGTATAAGCGAAGAGTGGAAGATCACCCTTGAGTTCTGTCTTTGAAAATCCAAAACGGATGTGTAGAAGACAGCGGTTTGTTCACGTTACGAATGAAAGAGAGGGCAGACAGTTTGTTTGCCAATAAGGGTGGTACCGCGGGAATCATCAACCTTCTCGTCCCTTTTTGGGGATGAGAAGGTTTTTTTGTATTTACATTCACGAACGGACAAGGAGGTAAAAAGAATGGACTATAAAGAAACACTGTTAATGCCTAAGACGGATTTTCCAATGCGTGGGAATTTACCAAAAAGAGAGCCTGCCATTCAAAAAAAATGGGAAGAAATGAATATTTACCAAAAAGTGCAAAAACGTACGGAAGGACGCCCCCTTTTTGTTTTGCATGACGGCCCTCCTTATGCGAACGGAGATATTCATATGGGGCATGCGCTGAATAAAATTTTAAAGGATTTTATCGTCCGCTATAAATCAATGAGCGGTTATCACGCCCCTTACGTTCCCGGTTGGGATACGCACGGACTTCCGATTGAACAGGCTTTGACGAATAAAGGCGTCAATCGGAAAGAAATGAGCGTGGCCGAATTCCGTAAACTTTGTGAGCAGTACGCTTACGAACAAATTAACAATCAGCGTGAACAATTTAAAAGACTAGGTGTACGAGGCGATTGGGAGAATCCTTATATTACATTAAAGCCGGAGTATGAAGCCCAACAAATTAAAGTTTTTGGTGAAATGGCCAAAAAAGGATACCTTTATAAAGGCCTAAAACCGGTATATTGGTCTCCTTCCAGCGAATCGGCCTTGGCAGAAGCGGAAATCGAATACAAAGACAAAAGATCCCCGTCCATTTATGTTGCTTTTCCTGTGAAGGATGGAAAAGGGGTACTGGATTCGGATACAAGCATCGTCATTTGGACGACCACTCCTTGGACGATACCTGCCAATCTTGGGATTTCGGTTCATCCTGACATTAATTACGTGGTAGTTCAAGTCAATGGCCACAAATATGTGGTGGCGGAAGCTCTGCTTGAAGATGTATCATCTACGCTTGAATGGAATGAGCCAAGTGTAGTGAAAACATTAAAGGGCACAGAACTGGAGTATGTCGTTGCCAAACATCCTTTATACGGACGCGATTCCTTAGTGATGCTGGGAGAGCACGTGACCACGGATTCAGGTACGGGATGTGTTCATACAGCTCCTGGACACGGGGAAGACGATTTCTTGGTCGGGAAAAAATACAATTTGGATGTCTTATCAGTGGTAGATGATAAAGGCTGCATGACAGAAGATGCTCCAGGTTTTGAAGGACTCTTTTACGATGATGCGAATAAAGCCATTACGAAAAAATTGGAAGAAGCAGGCGCACTGTTAAAACTTGCGTTTATTACCCATTCTTATCCACACGATTGGCGTACGAAAAAACCGGTCATTTTTAGAGCCACTGCTCAATGGTTCGCTTCTATCGACGCCTTCAGAGAACAGCTTCTGGAAGCCGTAAAAGAAACGAATTGGGTGCCTGAATGGGGAGAAACTCGTCTTTACAATATGATTCGTGACCGCGGTGATTGGTGTATTTCCCGTCAGCGGGCTTGGGGAGTGCCGATTCCGGTATTTTATGCGGAAAACGGGGAAGCTATTATTACCGATGAAACCATTCAGCATGTTTCGGAATTGTTCCGTCAATACGGTTCCAATGTATGGTTTGAAAGGGAGGCTAAAGATCTTCTTCCGGAAGGATTTACTCATCCTGGCAGCCCGAACGGTCAATTTACAAAAGAAACGGATATTATGGACGTATGGTTTGATTCCGGATCATCGCATCAAGCCGTTTTACTGGAAAGAGAAGAATTGAACCGTCCTGCCGATCTGTACTTGGAAGGTTCCGACCAATACCGCGGCTGGTTTAACTCTTCATTGACAACCGCTGTCGCTGTAACGGGAAAAGCTCCGTACAAAGCCGTTCTTAGCCACGGATTTGCTTTAGACGGTGAAGGACGAAAAATGAGTAAATCGCTTGGCAACGTGGTTGTACCGGCAAAAGTCATGAATCAATACGGCGCTGATATTTTGAGACTTTGGGTAGCTTCTGTTGATTTTCAAGCCGATGTGCGCGTGTCTGATGCGATCTTAAAGCAAGTTTCGGAAGTGTATCGCAAAATCCGCAATACGTTCCGATTCCTTTTAGGAAACCTTGCCGATTTCGATCCGAAAAAAGACTCGCTTTCTTATGACAACCTGCGTGAAGTCGACCAATATATCCTTGTAAAATTAAATCATTTAATTAAAAGTGTTCACGATCATTATGAACATTATGAATACTCGGCGATTTATCACGAAATTAATAACTTTTGCACATTTGATTTAAGTTCGTTCTATCTCGATTTTGCGAAAGACATTCTGTATATTGAACCGATGAACTTCTATGAACGGAGGGCCATTCAGACCGTTTTGTATGAATGTCTCGTTTCCCTCGTCAAATTAATAGCTCCTATTCTGGCGCATACGGCGGATGAAGTGTGGGAACATATTCCGGGTGTAACGGAAGAAAGTGTGCAGTTAACTGACATGCCGGTTTATAAAGAGATTCCTAACAGTAAAGAATTAGAAGAAAAATGGGATCAATTTATGAAACTGCGCGATGATGTTCTTAAAGCGCTAGAAGAGGCGCGGAACGAAAAAATAATTGGAAAATCGCTGACCGCCCACGTCAAACTTTATGTAAACGATGAAACAAAAGCTCTGCTTGATTCCATTCATGAAAACTTAAAACAATTGTTCATCGTGTCGGGATTTGAAGTAGCTGGTCGGTTGGAAGACGCTCCTGAACACGCCTTAAAGCTGGAACGGGCAGCCGTTGTGGTCGAAAAAGCGGAAGGGGAAACATGTGAACGCTGCTGGACAGTGACGCCGGAAGTTGGATCAGATCCGGAACATCCGACTCTTTGCCCGCGCTGTGCGGATGTGGTGAAAAATCATTATTCCCATTTAGCTTAATTCGAAAGAAGCTTTGGATCATAATTTATCCAAAGCTTCTTTTTCTTTCATCGTAATAATTTTGTTCATAAAGGAACACTAACGATAACAAGAAATTCAGAAGTGAGCGTTTTCGCGTTGATGCAGTTTTCAATAAGACTTCCCGGGAATAAACTTCAATCGGTGTTAACGGAGGGATGAAGATGGCAACGTATGATAAGATCTATCATGAATTGCAGATCGTCTATCAAGAATTAATGAATTCACGATCCCAAAAAGAAGAAGTGTATCGTTACATCGAGCAGGAAAAGAAGGATATTGTAAAAGCTTTAAAAAAATTTGAGTCGGGAGATTTTGGAAAATGCGAAATCAGCGGAGAATGGATTCCCTTTGAATGGATCAAACAAATTCCTACAATGGAAACGATCGATGAATGGGAGAAATGCGTTTTAACATATGGCAGAAAAGGGATATACGGATAAATTCATTCTACAATTGTTGAATCAAAAAGGTTATGCTAAAATGCAAAGGTAACAATTCACTTTAGAGGTGGAGGTAACCAATGTGCGTTTATTGTATTACTTTGGTTTAGCAATTGTGGTGGTGATAATCGATCAATGGTCGAAGTGGTTGATTGTCAAATACATGCAAGTCGGTCAAAGCATAGAGATCGTGCCGAATCTTTTGTACTTAACTTCCCATCGCAATAAAGGAGCAGCATGGGGAATGCTCCAAGGACAGCTATGGCTGTTTTATATCTTAACCGTCATTGTTGTCATTGGCATCATTTATTACATGGTAAAATACGGAAAAGATAAAACGCTTCAATCCATCGGTTTTTCCTTTATTCTCGGGGGAGCGATTGGAAATTTTCTGGACCGTTTTTTCCGGAAAGAAGTCGTCGATTTTATCCATACGTATATTTTCCATTATGATTTTCCAATATTTAATTTCGCCGATTCATCGCTCACCATCGGGGTGGTGCTTTTGATTATTGCTCTGTTATTAGAAGATCGGAGGGAAAGACAGAAAGCGAATGGAACGAATTGAACATATCATCACAGAAGAGGAACAGCATCAACGAATTGATAAAGTTCTTAGTCAATGGAACGAAGATTGGTCACGGAGTCAAGTTCAAGAATGGATTAAAGAAGGACGTGTAACAGTCAATGGAGCGACTGTGAAAGCAAATTATAAATGTGAGGCAGATGACCGTATTGTTGTTAGCGTTCCGGAACCGGAAGTACTGGAAATCACACCGGAAAAAATGGACTTGGACATTTACTATGAAGATCGAGATGTCATCGTTGTCAATAAACCGCGTGGAATGGTGGTTCATCCGGCTCCAGGGCATCTGTCAGGCACTCTTGTCAATGGGTTGATGGCTCACTGCAAAGACTTGTCAGGCATCAACGGCGTTCTAAGGCCTGGAATTGTTCATCGCATTGATAAAGATACTTCCGGATTATTGATGGCGGCTAAAAATGATTATGCTCATGAAAAGCTTTCTCAGCAGCTTTCTAATAAAACGGTTACAAGAAAATACAAAGCCATCGTTCACGGCATGATTCCACATGATGTTGGAACGATTGATGCTCCCATTGGCAGAGACCCAAAAGACAGGCAAAAAATGGCGGTTGTCGATAACGGCAAACATGCGGTCACTCATTTTCGAGTTTTGGAACGTTTTAGTCAATATAGTTTAATTGAATGTGAGTTGGAAACGGGAAGGACTCATCAAATCCGCGTTCATATGAAATACATCGGTCATCCTTTAGCCGGAGATCCGAAGTATGGCCCCAAAAAAACATTAAATATTGAAGGACAAGCTTTACATGCTGAGGTACTTGGCTTCATTCATCCGAGAACGGAAGAATATTTAGAGTTTAAAGCGCCATTACCGGATGATTTTTCTCGAATTCTGACTTTTTTGCGATTGGAAGGTTGACAGTACATTTTGAAAAGAGTATCATAATGGCAGTTGAATATGAACCTTTAATCCAGTCCCGTGAGGCTGAGAAGGAAACGGAAATGATCGTAATCACTTTGACAAGATATGCTTTCGAAATGAATCCTCTCATCCTGACGATGAGAGTTTTTTTTGTGCCGTTTCCAAAAAAAGAGAGAAGGTGAGTCCGATGCAAAAAGCGATGGTGCTTGATCAGCCTGCCATACGCAGGTCCTTGACTCGAATTGCCCATGAAATTATCGAAAAAAATAAAGGTATTCATAATTGCTTGCTTGTCGGCATCCGGACGAGAGGCATTTATCTCGCAAACAGACTAGCAAAAAAAATCGAGGAAATCGAGGGACAGAGTGTTCCGGTCGGAGAGCTGGACATCACTTTATATCGAGATGATCTCACGTATAAATCTAATCGTAAGGAGCCACAGGTAAAAGGGTCGGATATTCCGACAGATGTCACTGATCGTAAAGTGATATTAGTAGACGATGTTCTTTTTACGGGAAGAACAGTGAGAGCAGCGATGGACGCTTTAATGGATATGGGGCGTCCTGCTCAGATTCAACTGGCGGTTCTTGTGGACAGAGGACATAGGGAATTGCCCATTCGAGCGGATTATGTCGGAAAGAACATACCTACCTCCATTCATGAAAAAATTGTAGTAGAGCTGGAGGAGGTAGATCAACACGAGAGAGTAACGATCCATGAACGGATTGAAAACTAAATAAGTTCCCTTTTAAATGCAGTCCAGAGAGGCTGACAAAGGGCAGAATGAATGACGGCGCTGCTGATTTCGGTACCGTGTATGGGAGATCGAACAGCGAGCGCATGATTTTGCTTACCTCTTTGTCGGCGTTTAGCTGCAAAGAGGTTTTTTTATGCTTGTATAAAAAAACAAATATCAAAAAACACAATATTTTTGGATGATTCGAACGAAAAAAGAAAAACTTTTTTATTCAAGCAAAAAAACGAAATTTAAGGGGTGCAGAGCGCATGTTAAAAAATTTAGTATCAATTAAGGATTTGCATAAAGATAAAATTTTGTTAATATTAATGCAAGCCGATTATTTTAGCAAAGGCTATCGCTGGCAACCTGACAATCAAACTTTTATCGCAAACTTATTTTTTGAGCCGAGCACAAGAACAAAAAGCAGCTTTGAGATGGCCGAGAGGAAATTAGGACTTGAAGTGATACCGTTTGAAGCGGGAAGTTCAAGCGTATTAAAGGGAGAAACTCTTTATGATACAGTCCGTACTTTGGAATCACTAGGAGTGGATGCGGTTGTGATTCGCCATGAAGAAGATGAATACTATCGCCACTTAATTGGAAAAGTGAATATCCCCGTTATTAACGCAGGCGATGGATGCGGGCAGCATCCGACTCAAAGTTTGCTGGATTTATTTACGATTCAGCAAGAGTTTGGAAGTTTTGAAGGATTGAAGATTGGAATTGTCGGCGATATTCGTCACAGCCGAGTTGCCCGTTCCGACGCAGAGGCATTAAGAAAACTGGGAGCGAATGTTTTTTATTCAGGTCCGAAAGAATGGTTTGATCAGGATTTCTTGTATTCGGGTGAATTTGCAGCGATCGACGATTTGATTCCTGAGGTGGATGTGCTGATGCTTTTAAGAATTCAGCATGAACGTCATAACGAACATACCTCTTTTTCAACAGAGGAATATCACGAATTGTACGGCCTGACCGTTGAACGCGAGAAAAGAATGAAACCGGGAAGCATCATCATGCATCCCGCTCCCGTTAATCGAGGCGTTGAAATCGATGATCGTTTAGTTGAATGTAGAAGATCAAGAATATTTAAGCAAATGGAAAATGGAGTTTATGTCCGCATGGCTGTTTTAAAAGAAGTGTTGGAAGGGAGAATGGCCAATGAAGCTGCTGATCAAAAATGGCAATATTCTTTGTAAAAACGGTAAAATGAAAATCGTCGATATTCGCGTGGAAGCCGGAAAAATAACCGAAATGGGAGAGCATCTGACCGCTTTCGATGAAACCATTTTGGACGCTGGAGGAAATTTGGTTGCGCCTGGCTTTATCGATGTCCATGTTCATTTACGTGAGCCGGGCGGAGAACAGAAAGAAACAATCGAAACCGGTACGCTCGCCGCGGCACGAGGAGGATTTACGACCGTCTGCGCCATGCCTAACACAAAGCCGGTTCCCGATACGGTGGAACGGATGCAAGAATTGCAGAAGCGAATTAAGGAAAAAGCTTATGTGCGCGTTCTCCCTTATGCCTCGATTACTGTCAATGAAGCGGGGAAGGAATTGACGGATTTTGAAAGTTTGCAAAAAGAAGGAGCATTTGCCTTTACCGATGACGGGGTTGGTGTTCAAAATGCAGGAATGATGCTTTTGGCAATGAAAAAGGCGGCGGCCGTTCAAGCATCGATTGTCGCCCACTGCGAAGAGAATACTTTAATTTTCGGAGGAGTCGTCCACGACGGCACGTTTGCGAAAAAACATCATTTGAAAGGAATCCCTTCCGTATGTGAAGCGGTACATATCGCAAGGGACGTGCTGCTCGCTGAAGCAGCGGGATGCCACTACCATGTTTGCCATATCAGTACGAAAGAATCGGTAAGAGCCGTACGGGATGCCAAAAAAGCGGGTGTTCGTGTGACGGCGGAAGTAACGCCTCATCATTTGCTGTTGACAGAGGAAGACATTCCGGGGCTTGACGCTAATTTTAAAATGAATCCTCCTCTTCGCAGCAAAGAAGATCGTGAAGCTTTAATCGAAGGGCTTTTAGATGGAACCATTGACTGTATAGCAACAGACCACGCTCCGCATACAATGGAGGAAAAACAAGCAGGGATTGAAAAAGCTCCTTTCGGGATCGTCGGTCTGGAAACAGCTTTCCCGCTGCTTTATTCACGATATGTTCAAACAGGCATTTTTACGTTAAAACAGCTAGTCGATTGGATGACGATTAAACCGGCGGAAGTGTTTCATTTGCCATATGGGAAGCTTGAGGAAGGAGCTCCCGCAGATCTTGTGATCATTGACTTGAACTTGGAAAAGAAAATTGAGCCAAAGCATTTTGCTTCTAAAGGACGGAATACTCCGTTTGCAGGGTGGAAATGCAAAGGTTGGCCAGTCGCAACCATCGTAAACGGAAAAATAGTTTGGCAGGAAGGAAGGATTTACGCGTGAAGAAACAGCTTATTTTAGAAGATGGGACCATCATGATCGGTGAAGGGTTTGGAAGCGAAAAAGAAACGATTGGAGAAGTCGTATTTACTACAGGGATGACAGGTTACCAAGAAGTGCTGTCCGACCCTTCTTATTGCGGTCAAATCGTCACATTTACTTATCCGCTCATTGGAAATTATGGCATAAACCGAGATGATTTTGAAACGATCCATCCGGCGGTAAAAGGATTGATCGTAAAAGAAGCCGCGGACTTTCCTTCCAATTGGCGGAGTGAATGGTCGATCGATGAATTCTTGAAACATAGAGACATTCCCGGCATATCAGGGGTGGACACGAGAAAACTAACGCGAATTATCCGCCGATACGGCACATTAAAAGGGGCGATTGTTTCCGAAAACGAATCTCCTGATCGCGTCATTGCTCGTTTAAAAGAAACGAAACTGTCAACCGATCAAGTAAAACAAGTATCGGTTAAAGCTCCATTCCCGAGCCCTGGTCGAGGATTTCGCGTGGTGCTGATGGATTTTGGGATGAAACACGGCATTTTAAGGGAGCTAAACAAACGAAATTGTGATGTTGTCGTTGTTCCATACAATACAACTGCAGAAGACATTCTTCGATATAAGCCGGATGGTGTGATGCTTTCCAATGGCCCGGGAGATCCGAAAAACGTTCCTGAAGCCATTGAAACCGTCGGTAAACTGCTTGGAAAAGTGCCTGTTTTCGGCATCTGCCTGGGACATCAGCTATTTGCATTAGCTTGCGGTGCAGATACGTTCAAATTAAAATTCGGCCATCGAGGATCCAATCATCCTGTAAAAGATTTAGAAACAGGAAAAACCGCCTTAACTTCCCAAAATCACGGATTTGCCGTAAACGAGGCTTCTCTTGAAAATACAAGATTGGAAATCACCCATATTGCTCTGAATGACGGAACGATCGAAGGGTTGAAGCACAAAGATTATCCGGCTTTTACCGTTCAGTACCATCCGGAAGCCTCACCGGGTCCGGAAGATGATAATTCGTTATTTGATCGTTTTATGCGCATGATGGAAAACTATCAACATGTTGGAAAGGAGACTCTCCATGCCTAAACGTACAGATATTGAAAGCATTTTAGTAATTGGATCCGGCCCGATTATTATCGGTCAAGCAGCAGAATTTGACTATGCAGGGACGCAAGCTTGTTTGGCTTTGAAAGAGGAAGGCTATCGGGTCATTCTAGTCAACTCAAATCCGGCGACCATTATGACGGATACTGAAATTGCCGATGTTGTGTATATGGAGCCTTTAACTTTAGAGTTTGTGACCCGAGTGATTCAAAAAGAACGACCTGACGCCATTTTGCCAACGCTTGGCGGTCAAACCGGCTTGAACTTAGCTGTCGAACTGGCGAAAGAAGGCGTGTTAGAACAGTACGGAGTGGAAATTTTAGGGACGAAGCTATCCGCCATTCAAAAAGCAGAAGATCGGGAATTGTTCCGCAATCTGATGAAAGAATTGGGCGAACCGGTTCCGGAAAGCGAGATTGTCCACACTTTGGAAGAAGCCTATTCCTTTGTGGAAAAAATCGGTTATCCGGTCATTGTTCGTCCTGCCTATACACTTGGCGGGACCGGCGGCGGAATTTGCCATAACGAGGAAGAACTCATTGAAATTGTATCAGGAGGACTGAAAAAAAGCCCGGTTCATCAATGCTTGGTAGAAAAAAGTATCGCCGGGTATAAGGAAATCGAATATGAAGTCATGCGTGATTCCAATGACAATGCCATCGTTGTCTGCAACATGGAGAACATCGATCCGGTCGGCATTCATACAGGCGATTCCATCGTTGTAGCGCCAAGCCAAACACTTAGCGACCGCGAATATCAAATGCTTCGCAATACGTCATTAAAAATTATCCGCGCTTTAGAAATCGAAGGCGGATGCAATGTCCAGCTGGCGCTTGATCCGAACAGTTTCCATTACTATATCATCGAAGTGAATCCACGCGTTAGCCGCTCGTCGGCGCTCGCTTCAAAAGCAACGGGATATCCCATTGCCAAATTGGCGGCCAAAATCGCTGTTGGATTAACACTTGATGAAATAAAGAACCCTGTGACCGGGAAAACGTACGCTTGTTTTGAACCGGCCCTTGATTATGTCGTTTCTAAAATTCCGCGTTGGCCATTTGATAAATTCGAATCGGCAAACCGCATTCTCGGAACGCAGATGAAAGCGACTGGAGAAGTAATGGCGATTGGAAGAACGTTTGAAGAATCCATCTTAAAAGCCGTCCGCTCCCTGGAAAACAATGTGTTCCATTTAGAACGGAAAGAGTTGGCGGGACTGGATGAGCAAACATTGGCGACCCGAATTAAAACAGCAGATGATGAACGATTGTTTTGCATTGGCGAAGCTCTTCGCAGGGGGATTTCGATTGAAACCATCCATGAATGGAGCAAAATCGATCTCTTTTTCTTAAAGAAGCTTCAAAACATTGTATCCTATGAATCTGTATTAAAAGCCCACCCGTTTGATGTGGAAAAAACGAAGAAAGCTAAACAAATGGGCTTTGCCGATGCGACTATTGCAAAACTGTGGAACGTGACTGAAAAAGAAGTATATGACTGGAGAAAACAATACGGGATTGTTCCGGTTTATAAAATGGTCGATACGTGTGCTGCCGAATTTGAGTCGGAAACTCCTTATTATTATGGAACGTATGAAGAGGAAAATGAATCGATTGTCACCCGTCGGAAATCGGTGGTCGTAATCGGATCTGGACCCATCCGAATTGGTCAAGGAGTGGAATTTGATTATGCGACGGTCCATTCTGTCTGGGCCATTCAAGAAGCAGGGTATGAAGCGATTATCATTAATAACAATCCGGAAACGGTTTCCACTGATTTCAGCATTTCGGATAAACTTTATTTCGAGCCGCTCACGATTGAAGATGTCATGAATATTATTGATTTGGAAAAACCGGAAGGAGTTATCGTCCAATTCGGAGGACAGACAGCTATTAACTTGGCAGATTCATTAGTGGAGAGGGGAGTCAACATTTTAGGAACATCTCTGGAAGACATTGATCGTGCGGAAGATCGCGACAAGTTTGAAATCGCACTCGATCAATTCAACATTCCGAAACCGCTTGGAAAGACGGCCTTCTCCGCAGAAGAAGCAGTGAAAATCGCAGCTGAAATCGGCTACCCGGTTCTTGTGAGACCATCTTATGTGTTAGGTGGTCGTGCCATGGAAATCGTTTATCATGAAGAGGAATTGCTTCATTACATGAAAAATGCTGTCAAAATCAATCCAGAACATCCGGTGCTGATTGATCGTTATCTAACAGGAAAAGAAATCGAGGTTGATGCCGTTTCGGATGGAAACGATGTGCTCATCCCGGGAATTATGGAGCATATTGAACGTGCCGGCGTCCATTCAGGTGATTCCATTGCTGTCTACCCGCCGCAAACGTTGACGAAAGAACAGAAAGACAAAATCGTCGATTATACGATTAAATTAGCAAAAGGTTTAAACATTATCGGTTTACTGAATATTCAATATGTGGTGACCAAGGAAGATGTATTTGTTCTGGAAGTCAATCCGCGTTCAAGCCGCACAGTGCCGTTTTTAAGCAAAATCACGAATATTCCAATGGCAAACTTGGCGACAAAAGCCATTTTGGGAACGAATTTAAAAGAAATGGGTTATTCTACAGGATTAGCTGAAGAACAAAAGGGTGTATATGTAAAAGTTCCTGTTTTTTCCTTTGCGAAGCTGCGCCAAGTGGATACAACACTTGGACCGGAAATGAAATCAACCGGGGAAGTGATGGGGAAAGACGTCACATTGGAAAAAGCGCTCTATAAAGGGCTGCTTGCTTCCGGAATCAAAATTCAGCAAAAAGGTTCCATCTTATTGACCGTTGCGGACAAGGATAAGGAAGAAACGTTGGAACTAGCCAAACGATTTGCGGCCATTGGCTTTAAACTTCTGGCGACAAGCGGTACAGCCAAATATTTGCAAATGGGAGGCATTTCAGCAGAAACGGTAGGAAAAATAGGCTCGAAACAGCCGGATATATTGGATGTCATTCGTCAAGGACAAGCGCAGTTTATCATTAATACGTTGACAAAAGGAAAGCAGCCGCAGCGCGACGGCTTTAAAATTCGGCGTGAAGCGGTGGAAAACGGCATTCCATGTTTAACGTCGCTAGATACAGCGGAAGCGATATTGAGAGTGCTGGAATCGATGACTTTTTCGATGGAAGCTATGCCGAAAACAAAAATGAAAGGACACATCGAGGCGGTGATGGCGTGATCAAACAAGAGTTTATGACCATTGTTTCTCAACAACAAATTGCCAAGAATATTTATGAATTAACAATGGAAGGCGAATTGGTTCAGGAGATGGACGAACCGGGAAGGTTTGTTCATCTCCGTATCAACGGCGGGACTGCACCCCTTTTGAGGCGGCCCATCAGTGTTGCTGCGGTTCATCAACATTTGGGACAGTTTACCATTATTTATCGAGCGGGCGGGGAAGGGACACGACTTCTTTCCGAAAAGAAAGCGGGGGAAAGAATCGATGTCCTGGGCCCTCTCGGCCACGGCTTTCCGTTGGAAGCGATCGAATCTGGTCAAACCGCCGTTCTCGTCGGCGGAGGAATCGGAGTGCCTCCTCTTTATGATTTGTCGCGACGACTTAAAGAAAAAAATGTTCATGTCATCCATGTTCTTGGTTTTCAAAATCAAGAGAGTGCTTTTTATATGGAAAAATTTTGTGATTTAGGTGAAACCTATATGGCGACGGAGGATGGTTCGCTTGGAATAAAAGGATTTGTCACAGATGCCATCAAGCAGTTTTCTGTAAAAGGAGATGTTTTATATGCTTGCGGTCCGATCCCGATGCTGAAAGCTCTTGAAAAGGAAAATCCGGCCGATCGGGGGTTCGTTTCCCTTGAACAGCGGATGGGTTGCGGAATCGGAGCCTGTTTTGCCTGTGTTTGCCATCCTAGTAATGATCCAAAGGGAACGGAATATCGAAAAATATGCAGCGATGGTCCGGTGTTCCCGATTGGGGAGGTTGTATTGTGAATCCATTGCATGTCCAATTGCCAGGTTTAGAGTTGAAAAATCCAGTGATGCCGGCCTCAGGCTGCTTCGGATTTGGAAGAGAGTTCAGTCAGTTATATGATTTGAATCAGTTGGGAGCGATTATGATCAAAGCGACCACACCGGAACCAAGGTTTGGAAATCCGACTCCGCGAGTAGCAGAAACACCTTCGGGAATGTTGAATGCCATTGGGCTGCAAAATCCGGGATTAAAAAAAGTAATCAGTGACGAGCTTCCATGGCTCTCACAATTTGATGTGCCGATTATCGCCAATATCGCCGGATCGGAAATGGAAGACTATGTAACGGTTGCTGAAGCCATCTCACAAGTGGACAACGTGAAAGCGTTGGAACTGAATATTTCTTGTCCGAATGTTAAAACAGGCGGGATTGCTTTTGGGACGGTACCGGAAATTGCAAAAGAACTGACGAAAAAAGTGAAAGAAGTATCCGAAGTTCCGGTATATGTGAAATTGTCTCCTAATGTCACCAATATTGTGGAAATAGCAAAAGCAGTAGAAGAAGGCGGAGCGGACGGTATTACGATGATTAATACGCTTTTAGGCATGAAGATAGACATCCATACTGGAAGGGCTCTATTGGCAAACGGCACCGGAGGTTTGTCAGGTCCCGCTGTCAAACCGATTGCGGTGCGGATGATCTATGAAGTGAGCCAGCATGTCCATATTCCGATCATTGGAATGGGCGGTATTTCCTCGCTCGATGATATTCTCGAATTTTTTTATGCGGGGGCCAGCGCAGTGGCCATCGGTACAGCGAATTTTGTTGATCCGTTTATTTGCCCGAAACTCATTGATCAGCTGCAAGACTATGTGGCTTCTAAAGGAATTGATCATATCAGCGAATTGACGGGAAGGAGCTGGAAGTCTCATGGAAACAGAACCTATATTGGCTCTTGATTTTTCCGATTGGAATCAAACAAAAGCATTTTTGGCGCCGTTTTCCGGGAAGCCATTGTATGTAAAAGTGGGAATGGAACTTTATTTTCAGAATGGACCAGTCATCATCGAAGCATTAAAAGCAGAGAATCATCGAATTTTTTTGGATTTAAAACTCCATGATATCCCTAATACGGTCAAACAAGCGATGAAAGGCTTGGCGAATCTCGGAGTGGATATGGTCAACGTGCATGCAGCGGGCGGGAGACGGATGATGGAAGCGGCTTTGGAAGGGTTAGAAGCCGGAACGCCGGCAGGGAAATCGCGCCCACTGTTATTGGCCGTCACCCAGCTTACGTCAACAAGTGAACTTGAGATGCAGTCTGAACAGCTTGTTGCTGTCTCGCTGGAGGAATCAGTGGTCCATTATGCAAAGCTGGCAAAAGCGGCTGGTTGCAACGGAGTCGTATGCTCTGTACATGAAGCAGTAAAAATATCGGAAGCATGTGGAGCCGAATTTCTAAAGGTGACACCGGGAATCCGCTTGCAAACAGATCAATCTCATGATCAAAGTCGTGTGGCAGATCCGAAAACCGCCAGACAACTTGGTGCAAGCATGATCGTGGTGGGAAGACCGATTACTAAAGCTCCAGATCCTCTACATGCATATCAACAGGTAAAAAAACTATGGAATGATTATTCAAAGCCTCTTGTTAGAAATTCTGGTCTATAAACCAGCAGATCTGAAAAAAAGCTGTAAAAATGGTGAGAGGAGAACAGTCACATGCAGAACGATCATATACAAAGTAAAAGAATAGCAGAACAGCTTCTCAATATTGAAGCCATCTATTTGCAACCAAACGATCCATTTACATGGTCCTCAGGAATAAAATCGCCCATATATTGCGACAATCGTCTTACCCTCTCTTATCCGGCGGTGCGAAAAGAAGTTGCGAAAGGACTCGTTTCTTTGATTAACAAACATTTTTCAGAAGTACAATGCATTGCCGGGACTGCGACAGCGGGCATTCCTCATGCGGCTTGGGTAAGCGATCTACTCGATTTGCCCATGTGCTATGTTCGTTCAAAAGCGAAAAGCCATGGAAAAGGGAAACAAATAGAGGGAAAAGTACAGCCGGGCGTTAAAACGGTGGTCGTAGAAGACTTAATTTCGACAGGAGGAAGCGCTATTCAAGCAGCTAACGTCTTGCGAGAATCAGGATGCGAGGTGCTTGGAGTCGTGTCGATTTTTACTTATGAACTTGAAATAGGAAAGCAGCTGCTTGATGAAGCCAATTTAAAAGCTTATAGTTTAAGCAATTATTCAGCGCTAATGGAAGTTGCTTTAGAAAAAGGAGCGATTCAACCCACGGATTTAGAGACTCTTCGTCAATGGCGGGAAAATCCTGAGCATTGGCCGATGGTACAATCGTAATACATAGATGAAAAAATAAGGAAGAGAGCGACTCTTCCTTATTTTTTCAATTTCACCACTAAATCAGGATCCGGTGTAACATAAATGGTTTGCTGATTGTCATAGATGACAAATCCAGGTTTTGAACCGTTCGGTTTTTTGACATAACGAATTTTCGTGTAATCCACCGGTACCGAACTGGAATGTTTTGCTTTGCTGAAATAAGCGGCCAGGTTGGCGGCTTCCAACAGCGTTTCTTCGGATGGGTTATTATGGCGAATCACAACATGGGAACCGGGAATGTCTTTTGTGTGCAGCCAAATATCATCTCGTCGAGCGAGTTTCGTTGTGACATAATCATTTTGTTTATTGTTTTTGCCCACTAATATAATCGTTCCGTCACTGGCTGTGTAAGTATCGATCATTGGTTTCTCTTTTCCTTGTTTTCTCTTCGCTTTCGATTTCATCCGCAAATAGCCTTCTTCCTCTAATTCTTCGCGGATTTCTTCAATGTCTTTCGGGGATGCGGATTCAAGCTGCTGAAGCAAATTTTCAAAGTATTGAATTTCTTGCTTTGTTTTATCGATTTGCTCGTTTACAACGACCAATGCATGTTTTGCTTTTTGATACTTCGAAAAATAAGACTGGGCATTTTCCGACGGACTTTTTTTCGGGTCCAAAGGAATGGTGACCTTTTCTCCGTTTTCATCATAATAATTGATGACTTCAATTTCCGTCATTCCTTTTTGAACGGCGTACAGATTGGCGGTCAGCAATTCGCCGAGTATTTGGTACTCATCGGCATTTTCCGCTTCCTGAAGCGTTTTTTCCAATTTTTTTAGCTTGGATATATTTTTTTCTAATTCATTTTTCACCAGTCGTTCTAAATCACTGCCCAGCTGTTTTACACGGTCCCGCTCCGCTTTGCCGAAATAAAAACGGTCAAGTAGAGAACTTAGGGAATGAAACGGCTGCTTGGTTCCTTTAAGATGATTGAGATCCCGCCAGTAAAAATGCTCTTTTTCGTCTCCTTTCCACAGCATTGGCTGAAAACGCCCTTCTTTTAGCGGCTGCAGCAGGCGAATAAAGGCAGCCGGGACTGTCGTACGGTTAGGAATTCCGGCTTCATGAAGCACTTCCTTCGCGAACAACGGTGAAACACCGGAAAAGTGCTGAACTAGCTGTTTGTCGAGTTTTCCGCCATTAAAATCGAGGAGACGAAGCACGTCATCTTCGGTCGCCTCCAGTGGATTCAACTTGTTTTGGGAAGGCGGATATAAATATTCGTTTCCTGGCAATACGGTTCGGTACCGGCTAAGGGCAGGCGTAATATGTTTAATGCTGTCAATAATTTTCTGCGTCGGCTGATCCACCAGGACAATATTGCTGTGGCGTCCCATAATTTCAACGATTAACTGTTTAGTAGAAACATCGCCGATTTCGTTTTTTCCTTTTAGCTTAAAAATCAGTATACGGTCCAATTCTTTCTGTTTCAGTTCTTCGATAATAGCCCCTTCTAAGTGCTTGCGCAAAAGCATGCAGAACATGGGCGGTTCTTTCGGATTTTCGTACGGCTCATTTGTCAGCTGCACCCTGGCATAGGTAGGATGGGCAGATAGAAGCAGTTTATAATTTTTCCCTTTGGAACGGACGATGAGAATAATTTCGTTTTTATAAGGTTGATGGATTTTCGTAATTCTTCCGCCAGTGAGTACTTTTTGCAGCTCCATCATCATGGCGTGGGTAAATAATCCGTCAAACGACATAATGAAACATCCTTTTCTTTATATGATTTTAATGTTCCTTGTAAGAGCGTCCTTTTTTATGAATCTTTATTATTATAATGGAAACTCTCATTGAGTTGTTGTTAGAAATCTGTGCAAGGGAATTATGAATGGATTAAAATCCATTAGCCTTCATTTGTTTTTGCCATCACAACTAACTCCAAGCGTGAAAAGTGCTCTTTTCTAATAAATCATATCATTTTTTTGGACGAGTCTGAATAACCTTGCTATAAGAGCGACGTTTAAGGGGAGAGTGTGATAGAGAAATGAAATTCTATGAGATGGAAAGGCCGGATATAGAAAAAAAATTGAATGTTAATCTGGAAAAGGGATTGAACTCAAAAGAAGTAGAAAAACGGAGAAAACAATTCGGCGTTAATGAATTGGAAGAAGGGGAATCCCAGTCCGCGTTTAAATTGTTTATTTCTCAGTTTAAAGATTTTATGATATTGGTTTTACTGGCAGCTACCTTAGTGTCTGGATTGATGGGGGAGTACATGGACGCGATCGCTATCGTTGCCATCGTGATCGTGAATGGGTTTCTTGGCTTTTTTCAGGAACGTAAAGCCGAACAATCTTTGCAAGCATTAAAGGAATTATCTGCTCCCAAAGTAAACGTGCTCCGGAACGGTGAATGGATAAAAATTCCTTCAAAAGAGCTCGTGATCGGGGACGTGATGAAATTCGAAAGCGGAGACCGAATTGGTGCCGACGTCCGTATTTTAAAAGCGAATAACTTAGAATTGGAAGAGTCCGCTTTAACAGGAGAATCGGTCCCTGTACCTAAAATCGCTGAATCGATTCACGGGGAACATTTAAATATCGGGGATTTAGAGAATATGGCTTTCATGGGGACAATGGTTACGAGGGGAAACGGAATCGGAGTTGTTACGGCAATCGGCATGAATACGGCAATGGGAAAAATTGCTGATTTGCTTCAAAATGCCGAAACCCTTTCTACCCCGCTCCAAATGCGGTTGGAACAGCTGGGAAAAGTATTAATTGTCGCCGCTTTGTTTTTAACGGCGTTAGTGGTGGGCATTGGGATTTTGCAAGGTCATGGTTTTTATGAAATGATTTTTGCTGGCGTATCGCTGGCGGTTGCGGCGATTCCGGAAGGGCTTCCGGCCATTGTGACAGTCGCTTTGTCATTGGGGGTTCAGCGGATGATTAAAAAAAGGGCCGTTGTCCGCAAATTGCCGGCTGTCGAAACGCTTGGATGCGCATCCGTTATTTGTTCCGATAAAACCGGAACGATGACGCAAAATAAAATGTCCGTGACCCATTTATGGTCGAATGGGAAAACGTGGACCGTAAGCGGAACAGGTTTTTCACCGAATGGAGAATTTTTTGAAGATGGCGTCCGGATCATACCCCAACGGGAAAAAAGTCTTTACCAGCTGCTGACATTCGGACTTTTATGTAATCATGCGGAGTTAAAACAAAACAAGCGTGATTTTTTTATTGACGGCGATCCAACGGAAGGGGCTTTATTGGTGGCGGCGATGAAAGCGGGCCTGACAAGGGAGAATTTGTCGCAACAATTCACAATTGAACAAGAATTCGCGTTCGACTCTATTCGAAAAATGATGTCCGTTGTGGTGAAAGATCAAAGCGGGCAGCGTTTTGTCATCACCAAAGGAGCACCGGACGTGTTAATCCAAAAGTGTTCGTCGATTCTATGGAACGAGAAAAAGGTAAACTTTTCCCGGGATCATAAAAAGATCGTAGACAACGTAATCAGTGATTTTGCTGGCATGGCTCTTCGCAATATTGCAGTTGCTTACAAACCGCTTAAGGAGAGGGAATCAGCTATTCAAAATGTAGAAGAAGCGGAAAAAGAGCTTATTTTTATTGGCATTGAAGGAATGATTGATCCGCCTCGTCCGGAAGTCAGACAAGCCATCAAAGAGTGCCGAGAAGCTGGCATTAAGACCATTATGATTACAGGAGACCATGTAATGACAGCAAGAGCCATTGCCAAGCAATTAGGGATTTTAGATAATCGTTCCAAAGTGGTCAGTGGTCAGGAACTTAATCAAATGTCTATCGCTGAACTGGAAGAAGTAGTTCAAGATACAGCTGTATTCGCCAGAGTCTCCCCGGAACATAAATTAAAAATCGTTCGGGCTCTCCAAAATAATGGCCACATTGTGGCGATGACGGGAGATGGAGTCAATGACGCACCTGCCATCAAAGCTGCTGATATCGGGATTGCCATGGGGATCTCGGGTACAGATGTGGCTAAAGAAGCTTCTTCGCTTGTGCTCATGGACGACAATTTTGCCACTATTAAGTCAGCGATTCAAGAAGGAAGAAATATATATGAAAATATTCGCAAATTTATTCGCTATTTATTAGCTTCCAATGTAGGGGAAATTTTAGTGATGCTATTTGCCATGATTTTAGCCTTTCCTCTTCCACTCGTCCCCATTCAAATTTTATGGGTCAATTTAGTGACGGATGGACTTCCGGCCATGGCACTAGGACTGGACCATCCGGAAGAAGATGTGATGAAGCGCAAACCGAGAAATCCAAAAGAAGGGGTATTTGCTCGTGGTCTTGGTTGGAAGGTTTTGTCCAGAGGATTTTTAATTGGCGCTGTCACCATCATCGCTTTTATTGTTGCTCGAAAACAGCATCCGGAAAATTTAGCCTATGCTCAAACGATTGCTTTTGCCACTTTAACCGTTAGTCAATTGATTCTTGTATTTGATTGTAGAAGCGAACATTCGATCTTTTCTCGAAATCCGTTTGAGAATCGTTGGCTCGTTCTGGCTGTTCTCTCATCGGCCGTTCTATTGCTGGCGGTGATCTATATTCCTTCGCTGCAGCCGGTTTTTCAAACGGTCACCCTTCCTCCCAGGGAATGGCTGCTTATATTAGGGCTAAGTGCATTACCGACATTTCTTTTGGCAGGCTCTTTTTATACAAGAAAAAGAAAATGATTTGTGATATAATCCAAAAGGTATCAGAGGATTTCCTCTATACCTTTTCTTTTTGCAGAAAGACATTTATCATAATGGACCCTTTTTTCATCATGTCAATATATGTAATTGACTGAATCAATAAGAAGGTTGCGTCCGATTGTCAGCTGTCCCAAAAATGCATAAAGCTTGAATGACAGCAATCCGGAAGATTACCTTGTGGATGAAGGACATTTGGGAGGGTGAAATGCTCTCCTCGATAGACGTTGTTCGTAAAAGAGAAATTCATAGCTGGATAGGATGTGAAACCGATGGTTGTTAGCATGACAGGCTTTGGAAGAAGCAAAGCAGAGTCTGCTCAGCATGCGGTTACGGTTGAAATGAAATCAGTGAACCACCGCTTTTGCGAGTTTACGATACGCATGCCCCGACAGTTATTAAAGCTGGAAGATAAAATCAAAAAATATCTCGGACAATACATAAAACGTGGGCGTGTTGAAATTTTTGTGATCATCGAAGGAGCGGGGGCTCTTAAACGTTCAATACATGTTGACTGGAATTTGATTGAGGATTATTATCAATTCATAAAAAAAATAAAAGAAAAATATCAGTTAAATGGCGAAATCCAAATCAGCGACTTTCTTCGTAAAGAAGAATTAATTACGATAGAAGAAAGAGAGGAAGAAAACGAGGAACTTGAAAAACTTGTTTTCCAAACGATAGAAGAAGCTGTTCGAAATTTGTTGGAAATGCGTAGATTAGAAGGGGAACAGCTTGAAAAAGATTTGCTGATTCAATTAAATAAAATTCAGACGGTCATTAAAAAAATTCAATCTCTTGCACCGAAAGTGTCCAAGCATTATCAAGAACGCCTTGAAAAGAAAGTAAAAGAAGCTGTGTCCAATAACGAGGTGGATGAAGCCAGAATTTTATCGGAAGTGGCTATTTTGGCTGATAAAGCGGATATTAATGAGGAATGTGTAAGATTAGCCAGCCATATAAAGCAATTTTCACAGCTTTTGGAGAAAGATGAACCGATCGGCAGAAGGCTTGATTTCATCATTCAAGAAATGAACAGAGAAGTCAATACGATTGGTTCCAAAGCGAATGACTCAGAGATCGCGGCAAATGTCATTGAATTAAAAAGCTGTTTAGAAAAAATGAAAGAACAAGTACAAAATATTGAGTAATAGGTCAGAACTTCTACGTTCAAAATCAAACATTGATTGGAGGAGCCGCATGTCCATCAGGCTGATTAATATTGGGTTTGGAAATATTGTTTCTGTCAATCGAATCATTTCCATAGTCAGTCCTGAATCCGCCCCGATTAAGCGGTTGGTTCAGGAAGCGCGCGAAAGAGGTTCATTAATTGACGCTACATACGGGAGAAGGACTAGAGCTGTCATTATTATGGACAGCGGTCATATTATACTCTCAGCCGTTCAGCCCGAAACGGTCGCGCATCGAATTGTTTCAAAAGAAGAATTGGAGGAAGGATAATTTCATGAGGAAAGAAAAAGGATTGTTGATTGTCTTGTCCGGGCCGTCCGGTGTAGGAAAGGGAACGGTGCGCAAGGCGATTTTTTCAGACCCAAATGTTGATTTCGAATACTCGATTTCCATGACGACCAGACAGCCTCGGGAAGGTGAAGTAGACGGTGTAGATTATTTTTTTAAAACCCGCGAACAATTCGAACAGCTTATAAAGGAAGGAAAGTTGCTTGAATATGCGGAGTATGTGGGGAATTATTACGGAACTCCGCTTGATTATGTGAAAGAAACATTGGAAGCGGGAAAAGACATCTTTCTGGAAATCGAAGTGCAAGGAGCCAAACAAGTACGTGAAAAAATTCCCGATGGCTTATTTATTTTCCTTGCGCCGCCAAGCCTTTCCGAACTGTATAATCGCATCGTGAATAGAGGAACAGAAGATGATGAACGAATTCGCGGACGAATGGAAAAGGCTCGCAAAGAAATCGAAATGATGGATTTATACGACTATGTAGTGGAAAATGATGAAGTGGAAAAGGCATGCGAACGCATTAAAGCCATCGTTATTGCCGAGCATTGCCGACGTGAAAGAGTTCAGCATCATTATAAAAAAATGTTGGAGGTAGAATAGTATGCTTTATCCATCGATTGACTCTTTATTAAAGAAAATTGATTCCAAATACTCACTTGTCAGCATTGCCGCCAAAAGAGCGCGTCAATTACAAGATCATCCTGAAGACGAACTTTTAGATTCCTATGTTTCACAGAAATATGTCGGTAAAGCATTGGAAGAAATAGATGCCGAGTATTTAACCTTAAAAGAAAAAACAGAAGGTACAACTTACTCCGATGAAGGATAACAACCTTATTAGGTTGTTATTTTTTCTTAATCAAAAAAGTCGAATCATGTCAGCGGTTTTCATTCGTGTGACATAAAAGCATAGACAAGTCAGTCGTTTATACGAAGAAGGAATTTTGAAATAGGAAGAGATGCTTTTAACCTGTAGGCGCCCATTAACCGATTTTATTTCCGTGAGGTTTTTTGTTTTGCTTCTTGATCCGGAATGTTTCGTTTACAAAGTCGAGTGAAAAAACAAAGCTTTTCTGTCCAATAGCGGTACAATGGTATAGAGAAGGGGGTTTCATAATGTTGAAAGGAAAAAACATCTTACTATGCGTTACAGGTGGCATTGCCGTTTACAAAGCAGCGGCATTGACCAGTAAATTAACGCAGGCGGGGGCTTCTGTAAAAGTCATTATGTCCAACGGAGCTCAAAAATTTGTCACGCCCTTAACGTTTCAAGCGCTGTCTAGAAACGATGTTTATACAGATACATTTGATGAAAAGCATCCCGAATCGATCGCCCATATTGACCTGGCAGATTGGGCCGATCTCGTTCTCGTGGCGCCGGCTACAGCGAATATAATCGGAAAACTTGCCAACGGCATAGCGGATGATATGATTTCGACGACTTTGCTTGCTGCTACTGCTCCGGTTTGGATAGCGCCGGCAATGAACGTCCATATGTACGACCATCCTGCGGTGAAGCGGAATATTGAACGTCTGCAATCTTACGGTTATCAATTTGTAGAACCAAATGAAGGTTATTTGGCTTGCGGATATGTAGGAAAAGGAAGGATGGAGGAACCGGAGAACATTGTCAAGTTGATTAGCTCGTATTGGGAAAAAGAAAAAAATCAGCCTTTGAAAGGAAAGAAAATCGTCATAACAGCGGGGCCGACACGCGAAATTTTAGATCCTGTCCGCTTTTTTTCCAACCGTTCTAGCGGAAAAATGGGATACGCCTTGGCGGAAGAGGCCCATCAATTAGGAGCTGATGTAACGCTTATTTCCGGCCCGGTTTCGTTAAATCCGCCGATCGGTGTGAACGTAAAATATATAGAAAACGCAGAAGAAATGTACGACGCCGTACTGGAGGAGTTTCCGTCCGCAGACATTGTCATTAAAAGTGCGGCTGTTGCCGATTATCGTCCAAAACAAGTATCCAATGAAAAGATGAAAAAACAGGATGGAGATTTGATCATCCAAATGGAACGGACGAAAGATATTTTAAAAACGCTCGGCGAAAGAAAAGATCATCAGTTCCTCGTTGGTTTTGCCGCTGAGACTTCCAATCTCGATGAATATGCAATGAGTAAATTGAAGCGGAAAAACGCAGATATGATCATTGCCAATAATGTGAACGAAAAAGGCGCCGGCTTTGAGGAAGATACCAATATTGTGACAATCTATAAAAAAGACGGTTCAAACAAACGATTAGGGCTTATGTCCAAAAAAGAATTGGCAAAAGAAATCTTTCGTGAAATCGTCAAAACGCTTCAAGAGGAAAGATCAAAATGAACGTAGCAAGCGTGATTGTGGATGTACCAACCATGCAAACCGACCGGCCGTTTGATTACTTGATTCCTGAAAAATGGAGTCAAATGATCCAGCCAGGCATGAGAGTGATCGTGCCTTTCGGGTCAAGAAATGTGCAAGGGTATGTAGTGAAAGTAAAAGACCATTCGTCTTTTCCTCAGTTAAAAGCCATTCGAGAGCCAATGGACGTTGTTCCGGTACTGAATCAAGAGTTGATGGATCTAGCTGACTGGTTGACGAAAACGACGCTTTGTTTTAAAGTTTCGGCCTATCAAGCGATGCTTCCAGCTGCCATGAAAGCAAAATACGAAAAGCGATTCGCGGCAGTCAACGAAGAGAAGATAGCGGATGAGAAGGTAGCCGAGCTGTTTAAGAATAAAAAGGAAATCACTTGGGAAGAAGGGGAAAAGGCGGGACTTTTAACCTCTATACAAAAAGAGGTGAAAGCTGGAACGGTTGAATTGATTTATAAGGTGAAAAGCAAAGGAAACAAAAAGACAGTACGGATGATTGGCACGAGATTATCGGCCGAGGAACTGTCAGAAGCCGCTTCCCGTTTAAAGGGGAATGCCGTCAAACAAAAACGGCTGATCGATGTGTTTAAACAACATCCAGGAGAAATGATATCTGCAAAAGAACTGCTGGAGAATGCAAACAGTACGTCATCCAGTTTGCAGGCGCTGATCCAAAAAGGGATTTTGTATGAAGAGCAAAAAGAAGTATATCGCGATCCTTATGCTCAAACGGATTTTGAAAAAACAAGTCCCTTTCCTTTGACAGATGAGCAAAGAAAAGCCATTTCCCCCATTATTGAAGCTTTGGAAGAAGAAAAGCATGAAACTTTTTTATTATACGGAGTGACAGGCAGCGGAAAAACAGAGATTTATTTGCAATCGATCCAAAAGGTACTGGAAAAAGGAAAAGAAGCCATTGTGCTCGTACCGGAAATTTCTCTGACACCGCAAATGGTTCATCGCTTTAAAAGCCGATTTGGTGATGATGTAGCCGTTTTGCACAGCGGATTGTCCATTGGCGAAAAGTATGATGAATGGCGGAAAATTTTAAAAAAAGAAGCGAAAGTAGTGGTGGGAGCTCGTTCGGCTATTTTTGCGCCGTTTGAAAACATCGGGATCATCATCATTGATGAGGAACATGAGACAAGCTATAAACAAGAAGAAACTCCGCGATATCATGCTAGGGACGTCGCGATCAAAAGAGCACAGCATTTTAATTGTCCCGTCATTTTAGGAAGCGCCACTCCTTCGTTGGAAAGTTTCGCGAGGGCGCAAAAAGGTGTATACCATTTATTAACGCTGAAAAACCGTATGAATCACCGCGATCTTCCTGAAGTGGAAATTGTCGATATGAGAGAAGAGCTGCGGGCTGGCAATCGTTCGATATTTTCAAGGTCTCTATTTGAAAAGTTAAAAGATAGAGTGGAAAAGGGCGAACAAACCGTGCTGCTTTTAAACCGAAGAGGACATTCCTCCTTTGTCATGTGCCGAGACTGCGGCTATGTCGTTCAATGTCCGCATTGCGACATTTCATTAACATATCACCATTTTTCAAATGAAATGAAATGCCATTATTGCGGCTATGAAACAATAGCGCCGTCTGTTTGCCCGGAATGCGGCAGCCCATATATTCGCTATTTTGGGACCGGAACACAAAAAGTAGAGGAAGAATTGGGAAAGCTGCTGCCTGAGGCCAGAGTCATTAGAATGGATGTGGATACGACACGAAAAAAAGGCGCTCACGAAACTCTTCTGCGCCAGTTTTCAGAAGGAAAAGCCGATATTTTACTAGGAACGCAAATGATTGCGAAAGGGCTGGATTTTCCGAATATTACACTTGTCGGGGTGTTAAGTGCGGATACGATGCTGCATCTTCCCGATTTCCGCTCGTCAGAAAAAACGTTTCAGCTATTAACCCAGGTGAGCGGACGAGCCGGCAGGCATGAATTGCAAGGAGAAGTGGTTGTTCAAACCTATACCCCTGAACATTACAGCATACAGCTTGCCGGTCAACAAAATTTTGAGCGTTTTTATCAGCGGGAGATGATCATGAGAAAATTGGGAAGTTATCCTCCGTTTTATTATTTGGCCCTTGTCAATGTCAGCCATGAGGATCCGCTCGTGGCAGCCTCCGTAACAGAAAAAATTACGAAATTCATCCGCAGCCGGCTCTCCAATAAAACGGTTGTTCTCGGACCGACTGTTTCTCCCATTCCTCGGATCAATGATAGATATCGCTATCAATGTTTGATAAAATACAAGCATGAACCAATGCTTTCCGATACGTTGAAATCGATATTGGAACAGTATAACGGACAAGGATCCTATTCTCATTTGCAAATAGCAGTGGATATCAATCCGTTTGTGATGATGTAAGTTAGGAGGAAAAGTTTTGGCGATATTACCTATTGTCACTTATCCGGCAGAAATATTAGAAAAAGAATGCAAGCGAGTGACATCTTTTGATAAACATTTAAAAAAATTGATTAAAGATATGCACGAAACAATGTTAGAGGCGGACGGGGTTGGTCTGGCCGCTCCTCAAGTCGGGATCGATCTCCAAGTAGCAGTTGTGGATATCGGAGACGAAAATGGAATGATCGCACTTGTCAATCCGGAAATTTTGGAAACAAAAGGGACCCAAACAGATATAGAAGGCTGTTTAAGTATTCCCGGTCTATACGGGGAAGTGACAAGGCCCTATTACGTGAAGGTAAGGGCAAAAGATTGGAAAGGTCGAACTTTCATCATCGAAGCCAATGGTTTTTTGGCAAGGGCGATTCAACATGAAATTGATCATCTTCACGGTATTTTGTTTACTACTAAAGTAGATAAATATATAGAAAAAGAATCGTTGGAAGGGTATGAGGCTGAATGATCAAGATTGTATTTATGGGAACACCCGATTTTTCTGTTCCTATTCTAAGAAGGCTAATAGAAGACGGCTATGAAATTCAAGCGGTTGTGACACAGCCTGACCGCCCTGTTGGCCGCAAAAAAATACTCACTCCGCCTCCTGTTAAAGTAGAAGCAGAAAAACATGGCATTCCCGTTCTCCAGCCAGAAAAATTGAGAAACTCAGACGAATTGCGAACGATATTGAGTTTCAAGCCGGATATCGTCGTGACCGCAGCCTACGGACAAATTTTGCCAAAGGAACTGCTTGAAGCACCCAAATACGGCTGTATAAATGTTCATGCTTCTCTTTTGCCGGAACTTCGCGGCGGAGCGCCGATCCACTACGCGATCATACAAGGCAAAAAGAAAACAGGCATCACCATCATGTATATGGCAGAAAAATTGGATGCCGGAGATATTATCAGCCAAGTGGAAGTGCCGATCGAAGAAACGGATCATGTCGGCATCTTGCATGACAAATTAAGCAGGGAAGGGGCCGAATTGCTTTCCAAAACGCTTCCAAAAATTATAAATGGCGAAATCACGCCGATTAAGCAAGACGAGAGTCGGGCGACATTTGCTCACAATATTAAGCGAGAGCAGGAAAAAATTGATTGGACCAAGCCGGGTGAGGATATTTACAATCATATACGTGGTTTGCATCCTTGGCCGGTTGCCTATACTACACTTGATGGGAATATAGTGAAAATTTGGTGGGGAGAAAAACAAACGCTCCCTGAAAAACAAGAACCCGGAACCATCATGGCGATAGAAAATGACGGAATTCTCGTCGCTTCCGGAAATGAAACAGGCATCAAGATTACGGAGCTCCAGCCAGCCGGAAAAAAGAGGATGAAAGCAGAACAGTTTTTGAGAGGAGCCGGATCTCTGCAAATTGGAATGAAATTGGGAGATTGAAATGGAGAAAAAAAAGAAAAATGTTCGCGAGGCTGCGCTTGAACTGTTGGAAGCAGTCGAACAAAATCAGTCATACAGTAATTTATTGCTGAATTCAGCTATTCAAAAATACGATTTAACAGGTCCGGATGCCGGTTTATTGACAGAATTAACATATGGGACGATACAAAGAAAATTTACGCTGGATTATTTTTTGGCACCGTTTTTGAAACACAAGCTAAAATCATGGGTACGAAATTTATTGCGATTATCTTTGTACCAAATGGTGTATTTAGACAAAGTTCCTGACCGTGCTGTTATATTCGAAGCGGTGGAAATAGCCAAAAAACGGGGCCATAAAGGAATTGCCGGCATGGTCAATGGCGTGCTTCGCTCCATACAACGAAAGGGATTGCCAGCATTAGATGCGATCACGGATCCAGTCAAGCGAATTTCGATTGAGACAAGTCATCCGGAGTGGCTTGTCAAGCGCTGGATTCGTCAATTCGGATTGGAAAAAACAATAGCGATGTGTGAAACCAATTTGTCCGTTCCTGTTCAAACGGTGCGCGTGAATGAAACGAAAGCAGATAGGGCGGAAGTTTTAATCAGCTTGCGCCAAGAAGGATTTTCAGCAGAAGAAAGTCCGATTTTGCCGGAAGCCATTCGAGTTTTGAAAGGGAACGCAGCCCAATCGTCCGCTTTTCAGAAAGGGTTGATGACCATTCAAGATGAAAGTTCTATGCTGGTAGCGCACGCCATGAAACTGGAACCCGGAATGGTTGTCCTTGACGCCTGCGCTGCTCCCGGCGGGAAAACGACCCATATGGCGGAAAAAATGCAGGGAACAGGAAAAGTGTATGCTCTTGATTTACATCCTCATAAAATCAAATTGATTGAAGAAAATGCAGTTCGATTAGGTCTTGAAAATATTTCCTCCCTCCCTCTTGATAGCCGTAAAGGAGGAGAAAAGTTCCCGCCGCAATCTTTCGACCGTATTTTAGTCGATGCCCCCTGCTCTGGACTAGGCGTTTTAAGACGGAAGCCGGATATAAAATATGTCAAAAAACAGGAAGATCTTCAGTCTTTGCAGAAAATACAATTGGAAATATTGGACGCCCAGGCACCTCTTTTGAAATCCGGCGGCCTTTTGATCTACAGTACTTGTACGGTGGACCAAGAAGAAAATGAAGGTACCGCCAATCGATTTCTTGATCGCCATCCTGAATTTGAACCCGAGCCGTTGGATCATCTGCCGGAAGCGGTGCAGCCGTTTGTAACGGGACATTTTCTTCAAATTTTTCCTCAAGATTTTGGCGGAGATGGATTTTTTATCAGCTGTTTTAGAAAGAAGGATGAATGAAAATGGAACAGACAATCACGATGACGAAAAAATCTAAGAAAATGATAGAAGACAGGCCGCCTTCTATCTACTCAATGGAACTGCCTGAGTTGAAAGAATGGATCCGCCATCATGGCGAAAAACCTTTCAGAGCAGAACAAATTTATGATTGGCTCTATAAGAAACGGGTCACGTCGTTTGAAGAAATGACGAATTTGCCGAAAAGCCTTCGGGATAAACTGGCGGAACACTTTACTATCACCACATTGAAAACGATTGTTCAACAAACTTCTCAAGATGGCACCATTAAATTTTTATTTGAATTGCATGATGGATTTTCTATTGAAACGGTGCTAATGCGTCATCGATACGGAAATTCGGTTTGCGTGACCACACAAGTTGGATGCCGGATTGGATGCACATTTTGTGCCTCAACTTTAGGAGGATTAAAAAGAAATTTAGAGGCGGGGGAAATCGTGGCGCAAGCGGTGCATGTGCAAAAAGCGCTCGATGAAATGGGAGAACGGGTCAGTTCCGTCGTCATTATGGGAATTGGAGAACCGTTTGATAATTATGATCAAATGCTTTCGTTTTTAAAAATTATCAACCATGAAAAAGGACTCAATATCGGCGCTCGCCATATTACGGTTTCTACAAGCGGAATCATACCGAAAATCTATCAATTTGCCGATGAAAATTTGCAAATTAATTTCGCCATTTCCCTCCATGCTCCTAATAATGAGCTTCGCAGCAAATTAATGCCAATTAACCGCGCATACAAATTGCCGGATTTAATCGAAGCCGTAAAGTATTATATTGAAAAAACAGGCAGAAGAGTCAGCTTTGAATACGGATTGTTCGGCGGAGTAAATGATTCGGTTGAACACGCCGAAGAATTGGCCGAGCTGATCAAAGATCTAAAGTGTCATGTCAATTTAATTCCAGTGAACTATGTTCCGGAACGAAATTATGTTCGGACGCCGAGAAGCCAAATCTTTAAATTTGAGAAAACGTTGAAAAAACACGGAATCAATGTAACGATTCGCCGTGAACACGGGCATGATATTGACGCTGCTTGCGGGCAACTCCGCGCTAAGGAGCGGAAAGAAGAAACGAGGTGACCGCTTATGGAGTCAGTGTTTAAGACTGATAAAGGATTAGTCCGCCAGCATAACGAAGACAGCGGCGGAATTTTTCGCAACTCATCCGGTGACCTCTTGGCCATTGTGGCCGATGGAATGGGCGGCCACAATGCTGGAGATGTCGCCAGTGAAATGACGATCAAAGAATTGCAAAAAGAGTGGCAGCAAACAGAGATGATTTCCACCCCTGACAAGGCGGAAGAATGGCTAAAGACGGCCATTGTCAAAGTGAATGAGAAGATTTTATCCCACTCAAGGGAAAATATTGAATGTTCGGGTATGGGCACGACCATTGTGGCTGCGGTTTGCACAAGCCGCTTCTGCACGATTGCCAATATCGGGGATAGCCGTTGTTATATTTTGAATGAAAACGGCTTTCAAAAGCTGACGGAAGATCATTCTTTAGTGAACGAACTTGTAAGAACAGGACAAATCACCAAAGAGGATGCTGAACATCACCCCCGCAAAAATGTTTTGACGAAAGCCCTTGGGACAGAGGAGGAAGTAGCTGCCGATGTGCTAAGCATCACCTTTGAAGATGGCGATTATTTGCTGCTCTGCTCGGATGGCCTTTCCAATAAAGTTTCGGAAGCGAAAATGGAAGAAGTGATTAAAGGGGAACTTCCGTTGGCGGAAAAAGCTCAAACGCTCATTGACTTAGCCAATCAAGAAGGCGGAGAGGATAATATCACCATTGTGATTTTACACCAGACAGCCGGGAGTGAAAGCGGGTGATCGGAATGCTTGCCGGCAGGAGAATCAGCGGAAGATACAAAGTAATCGAAATGATTGGCGGAGGCGGGATGGCGCATGTCTATTTAGCACGAGATATCATATTGGACCGAGATGTGGCTCTAAAAGTATTGAGAATGGATTTTGCCGAAGAAGAAGAATTTATACGCCGTTTTCAAAGAGAAGCTCAATCGGCAACCAGTCTTGTTCACCCGAATATCGTGAATATTTATGATGTGGGAGAAGAAGACAATATTTTTTACATTGTGATGGAATATGTGGATGGAATGACTTTAAAACAATACATAATGCAGCATTCCCCTATCCCGGTGGAGAAAGTGCTAGACATCATGAGTCAGCTGACTTCTGCTATCGCCCATGCACACCGCAATTCGATTATTCACCGTGATATTAAACCGCAGAATATTTTGATCGATCACAATGGTCATGTCAAAATTACCGATTTTGGCATTGCGATGGCTTTAAGTGCGACGTCGATTACCCAAACCAACTCTTTTCTCGGATCTGTGCATTACATCTCTCCTGAACAAGCTCGAGGAGGAGTAGCAACAAAAAAATCAGACATTTACTCTCTTGGTATTGTAATGTACGAACTGCTGACAGGAAATTTGCCATTTTCAGGAGAAACAGCTATTTCCATCGCCTTAAAACATTTGCAATCCAATACCCCCTCTTTGCGGGAAAAATTTCCGGAAATTCCGCAAAGTGTGGAAAATATTGTGCTGAAAGCTACTTGCAAAGACCCTTTTTACCGTTATAACAGCGTGGAAGAAATGGAAGAAGATATAAGGACTGCTCTTGAACCGAGCCGACTGAATGAACCGAAATTTACCATTTTGGTGGACGAAGAAGAAACAAAAGTCATACCTGCCATTAAAGGTCCACTTCCGGTAGATGATTTAGAATCGACGGCTGTTTACCCATTAAAAGAAGAAACGAACAGTGGGTCGGACAAGCCGGAAAAAAAGAAAAGAAAAAAATGGCCTTGGATTGTAATCGGAATTTTCTTGCTCTTGTTGTTGGCAGCGGGGAGCGTCTTTGTGATCCCGGATTTATTGGGACCGAAAGAAATCAAGGTGCCGGATGTTCATGGGAAAACGGTGGATGACGCCGTTTCGAAATTGGTGACGGATGGATTGAAAGTTGGAGACACGATCGAAAGGTTTAGCGATCATGTACCGGCAGGAAAGGTCATCTATACCAAACCTGGTGCTAATCAAACAGTAAAAGAGGGATCTTCTGTTGATCTGTATGTAAGCTCCGGGAAAAAAACATTTAAACTGGATGATTATCGTGATCGGGATTATAATGAAATCGCCGACATGTTGGAAAAAGAACATTTTAAAAGGATCCGTAAAGTAGAGATATATGACGATCACCCGCCGGGAACCATCATAGACCAAGATCCGGGGCCAAATGAAAAAGTCGTTCCGGAAGAAACAGAGATGACATTTACGGTAAGCAGGGGTCCGGAAAAGGTATCGCTGATTGATTTGACTGATTACAACGAGAAAAGTTTGAAAGATTATGCGGCCACAAGCGGTTTAAAAGTGGACATTGTCAGAAGAGATTATTCTGACAGTGTGCCGGAAGGGCTGGTAATCTCTCAAAATCCTTCAGCCGGTACGCTGTTAAACAAAGGGGATAGAGTGGAAGTTGTGCTGTCAAAAGGCAAAAAAGAAATTCCGCCTAAAACCGTTACAAAAGAATTGTTCATTCCATATGAACCGGATGAAGAAGGAAAGCCTCAAGAAGTGGTCATTTACATCGAAGACGCAAACAACAGCATGACTGTACCATATGAGACTTTTTTCATTCATGAAGACACGAGAAAAACGATTTCATTGACGATTGCCAGTGGCAAAAAAGCAGGATATAAAGTGGTTAGAGATAAAAAAGTCATCATTGACGAAATGGTCCCTTTTCCGGATGACGAGTAAGTCCATAACGACAACTTTGACCAACTATTTTTCTTGAGCGATCCGTTGGCTTTAAAAGTCTTACCTGTAAGAAAATCATTTTGAGTAAGGAGGAATGCAATGGCTAATGGAAAAATTATTAAAGCGCTGAGCGGATTTTATTATGTATTAGATGGAGAAAAAGTGGTTCGATGCCGAGGAAGAGGGGTGTTTCGAAAACAAAAAATTTCCCCTCTTGTCGGTGATTATGTGGAATATCAGTTGGAAAGCAATCAGGAAGGATATATTTTAAGCATAGAGAAGCGCAAAAATGAGCTGATCCGTCCGCCCATTGCGAACGTAGACCAAGCCATTTTGGTTTTTTCAGTGGCGCGTCCCAATTTTCATCTCGGGCTTTTGGACCGTTTCCTTGTGTTAATCGAATCTAAAGCGATCACACCGATCATATGCCTCACAAAAATGGATTTGCTTTCGCCGGAAGACGAACAAAAAATCCACTCATACTGTGAGGATTACAGGGAAATCGGCTATCAAGTCATTACCACATCTGTTAAAAACGGGAGCGGCTTAGATCAAATTCGTGCTGTTTTGCAAGAGAAAACATCGGTGTTTGCTGGACAATCTGGTGTCGGTAAATCTTCGCTTTTGAATGCATTGCGTCCAGACTTACAATTAGAGACGAAAGATATTTCCGATTCGCTGGGAAGGGGAAAACATACCACTCGCCATGTGGAATTGATTGAAATAGATAATGGTCTTGTGGCCGATACTCCTGGTTTTAGCTCCCTTGAATTAGGAGACTTGGACCTTGATGAATTGTCGTCTTGTTTTCCGGAAATTCATCAACTAAGTCAATATTGCAAGTTCCGAGGGTGTCGTCATTTGAATGAACCAAAATGTGCAGTGAGAGAAGCGGTGGAAATGAAGAAAATTCCCGCTTATCGTTATGATCATTACCAACAGTTTTTAGTTGAAATAAAAGAGAGAAAGCCGAGGTATTGATGGACTATGATCAAAATTGCACCTTCCATCCTTTCCGCCAATTTTTCGAAATTAGGGGAAGAAGTGAAAGAAGTTGAAAAAGGCGGGGCCGACTACATTCATGTGGATGTGATGGATGGACATTTTGTCCCTAACATTACGATGGGACCGTTGATTGTCGAAGCCGTCCGACCTGTTACGAAGCTGCCGCTGGATGTCCACTTAATGATTGAAAACCCGGATGCTTATATTGACACATTTGCCAAAGCAGGTGCTGATTATATTACGGTCCATGTGGAAGCGTGTCCGCATCTTCATCGCACGATTCAACACATCCGTTCGCTGCGAGTAAAGGCAGGTGTAGCGGTCAATCCGGCTACCCCTGTAGAAATGATCCGTCATGTGCTAAATGACGTTGATTTAGTTCTCGTCATGACCGTCAATCCTGGATTTGGCGGACAAACCTTTATCGATACTGTTCTTCCGAAAATTCGTCAAGTGCGGCAATTAGTGAGTGAAAACGGTCTTGATGTCGAAATTGAAGTGGATGGCGGTATCAACGCAGAAACAGCAAAATTATGCGTCGATGCCGGCGCGAACGTGTTAGTGGCCGGCTCAGCCATTTTTAATCAGGAAGATCGCCAAAAAGCGATCAGCTTGATCCGTAAACGACTGGAACAATAATGGATAAAGGATATTGTTGTATCCTCCATCTTTATACTCTTACACAATAGTTTCATAGAAAAGGCGGAGGACCTCCCTCCCTTTTTTTAATGGTTGATTCGCTAAGAAGAGGGAAAAAATATTTGCACATTAGGCGTTTCCCGTTTGGAAAAGTTTAAAATCAGTACTCATTGCTATAGATGCATTCATGGGAATCGATAGGAGGAATATGGATGAATGTGGGCATTGTGGCAGGCGGTCCCCGTATATGTATACCGGATTTAAAAGCGTTTGATGGACAAGAGATGTATTGGATCGGGGTCGATAAAGGCGTGCAATATTTGCTGGATGAACAAATTGTGCCTGATCTCGCTGTAGGTGATTTTGATTCCATTCGAGAGAGCGAATGGAAGCGAATAAAGGAAAAAGTGCGAAATATTAAAAAATACAGACCGGAAAAAGATGAAACCGATATGGAGCTAGCCATCGAATACGGTGTAAAGCAAAATCCAAACACCATCTCTCTGTTTGGCGCCACCGGCGGGAGGCTGGATCATTTTTTGGCTAATATCAGTTTGCTTGTGAATGAGAAATGGAGCAAAAGCTCTATAGATTTTAAGATCATCGATCGCCAAAATATCATCTCGGTTCATCGTCCGAAAAAATATGAAATACGAAAACTTCCTGATAAGCCATATGTTTCTTTTCTTCCTGTGAACGGCCATGTTGAAGGATTAACGCTTACAGGGTTTAAATATCCTTTACATAATTATACGGCAATATTTGGATCGACTCGATGCATAAGCAATGAACTGATTGAAGAAAAAGGTACTTTTTCCTTTACAAGCGGCATATTAATGATGGTAAGAAGTTCCGATGAAATGCCAATCAGTCCGGCACGTTAGGACGATACGTACTTATTTCCTTTGTTTGAATATAATATGGCGAATAGACCATTATCATCCTTCAGATGAATGGGGAGGGACATGGAATGAAATTTTATACGATTAAATTGCCTAGATTTTTAGGCGGAATTGTCCGGGCAATGCTTGGTACCTTTAAAAAAGGATAAAGAGAAAAGAGAAATGGTTTCCAAGGGGCTGACGTCGGGCGGAAGGCCAGATTTTTCAGCATGCTATGAACTGCCCAGCGTAGCGTGTCTTGAGTGATTGAGTGAGTCAGGCCTTTGGACTCACCCCCCTTTTCATGAGACATAAATGGGTGAAAGCGTAAAAAAGAGAAACGAGAGGAAAGCGAAAATGGTCACCTGAAATGGCCGTTGAAGTGAAAATGGAATGGCTGCAGATCATTCATTATATTATATGACGGGATAAAAAACAAGCACCCGAGAGTGGGTGCTTATTGTCATTATACACGTTCAACTTTTCCGGATTTTAAAGCTCTTGCAGAAACCCAAACCCGTTTTGGCTTACCGTTAACTAGAATGCGCACTTTTTGTAAGTTTGCTCCCCAAGTACGCTTGTTGGCATTCATAGCGTGGGAACGTCTATTTCCGGTACGCGTTCTGCGACCAGTAATCACGCATTGTTTTGCCATTTGATTCCCTCCTAACTGCAGAAGCTGAAAATGTTCAATTTCATTACTTCCTTATCTTCAAACAGACACTAATATAATTTAACATAGAATATTGGTTAATGCAATATCAGGAAGGGAAAAGACACCGATGAATCTCTGGCTTTTTAGCTATTAAGATGTAAAAAATGACCAAATCATGGGAGGCAAAGCTTTTGTTCACAGTTAAAATGGATTTTGAAGGATTAAACAGCTGTCTGTTGTACTCATGCACAAAATTTGATGTTCAATAGAAGCCATCTGGCTGTACGTTCATTGATCTGTATGATAGAAAAGGAAGGAAAAGCAAGAATGAAAGAGTCATTTCTCATCTCTTCTTGTAATAAAATAAGTTGGGTTTGGTTGATTCACAAGGACAGAAGGGAAGAGGACTTATTTTTAATATGATAGGAATTTACGAATAGGAGACAAAAACTGGAACAAAATATCTTTCAAGAAAAACACCTTGACGCTGATCGATTAATTTGGAATGATAAGAACGGAAGGTTCACTTTTAAAAAGCCCCTATGTATAGTAAAATGTTTGTAACAAAGGAAGAATCCGATAAGGAGGGCTCTTTTCATGTCGATTGAGCTAAAAACGAAGTATGGAACGGTAGATATTTCTAATGAAGTCATTGCCACTATTGCCGGTGGAGCTGCTGTAGATTGTTACGGCATAGTGGGTATGGCGTCCAAAAATCAACTGAAAGATGGATTAACGGAAATTTTGAGACGAGAAAATTTCACCCGTGGCGTGATTGTTCGGCAAGAAGGCGATCGGATTCATATCGATATGTACATTATCGTTAGCTATGGAACGAAAATTTCCGAAGTGGCCCATAACGTTCAAACGAAAGTAAAATATACACTTGATCAAACAGTTGGGCTGTCAGTTGATACAGTCAATATTTTTATACAAGGTGTCAGGGTGACGAACCCTTAGTGAGGAGGAAAAAATACGTGTCGATAACATCTTTGGATGGTAAGCGTTTTGCGGAAATGATCATTGCCGGTGCCAATAACTTGGCTGCCAATGCACAAATGGTCAATGCATTAAACGTATTCCCTGTTCCTGACGGCGACACGGGAACAAACATGAATTTGTCTATGACTTCCGGAGCTAAGGAAGTTCAAGAACATTTAACAGATCATGTAGGTAAGACTGCGGCTTCCCTTGCAAGAGGATTATTGATGGGAGCGCGCGGCAACTCAGGTGTGATTCTTTCCCAATTATTCCGTGGGTTTGCTAAAGCAATTGAACAAAAAGAATGGATTAATAGCCAAGAATTCGCTAATGCTTTTGAAGCTGGAGTAGATACAGCTTATAAAGCGGTCATGAAGCCGGTAGAAGGAACGATATTAACGGTTGCGAAAGATGCTGCAAAAAAAGCCGTTCTAACGGCTAAGCATGAGCGCGATATTGTGAAAGTGACGGAAGCATTGCTGGAAGAAGCGAAAAGCTCTTTGAAACGAACCCCAGAATTGCTCCCGGTGTTAAAGGAAGTGGGGGTAGTCGACAGCGGGGGACAAGGGCTTGTCCTTGTATATGAAGGATTTTTAGCCGCTTTAAAAGGGGAACAATTGCCCGGAACTCCTGCGATTGAACCGACGCTTGACGAACTCGTCAAAGCGGAACATCATAAAGCTCAAAGCTTCATGAAAACAGAAGACATTGTGTATGGCTATTGTACGGAGTTTATGGTTCGTTTGGAAAAAGAGAAACTCAAAGATCATCCATTTTCAGAAGAAAAATTTCGGGAAGACCTTAGCCAATTTGGCGATTCTCTGCTTGTTGTTGCAGATGACGAAGTGGCTAAAGTACATATCCACTCGGAACGACCTGGTGAAGTGCTTACATATGGACAGCAATATGGAAGCTTCATTAAAATAAAAATCGAAAACATGCGTGAACAGCATAGTCAAATTGTAGGGGAAACCCACCAACAGCTGCATACGGATACAAAGAAGAAAGAGAAACAGCCGTATGGGATTGTAACGGTTGCCATGGGAGAAGGAATTGCTGAAATGTTCAAGAGCATAGGAGCTTCTGCAGTCATTCCGGGCGGACAAACGATGAATCCAAGTACGGAGGACATCGTCAAAGCGGCGCAGGAAGTTAACGCTGAAAAAGTCATCATTCTCCCAAATAATAAGAACATTATTTTAGCAACGGAACAGGCAAAAGAAATGATTGATGCAGAAGTAGTGGTGGTCCCTTCGAAATCGGTTCCCCAAGGAATAGCCGCTCTGCTTGCTTTTCGTCCAGACCAAAGTTTGGAGAAAAATCAGGCAGCTATGGCGGAAGCGATGGCTCATGTTAAGACGGGACAAATTACGTATGCCGTTCGAGATACGGCGATTGACGGCATTTCCATTGCTAAAAATGATTTTATGGGCATTTTAGATGGAAAGATTGTAACGACCAGCAAAGATAAAATGGAAGCTGCCATACATTTAATTGAGAATATGGTGGAAGAAGATAGTGAAATTATCACCATTTTTTATGGTGAAGATGTTTCCAAAGAAGAAACAGAAGAACTCGTTGCTTTCATTGAAGAGAAATATGAGGATTTGGAAATAGAAGTTCATAATGGAAAGCAACCGCTTTATTCTTTTATTATTTCGATTGAATAGGAAAAGGAACTAAATCGAATATTGGGAAGTCGACGAATAGAAGGGGATATTCCCCTTCTATTTCGTATGGAAATCATTTTAATTAAAAAAATGATTTCGTTGGGAAAGATGGAATATGGCGGCTGTGTGAAACGGGACTATTAACCCTTTTTGAATTCAATCACGAAACAGAAAGCTTTAGCCAAAGTAAAAAAGTGATAGAAAGGTGCTGCCTCTGTCAAAAGTATCTTTGCCATTCACGATAATGATAGTCACAGCAGAAGGGGGGGATGCGGTGGCTCTCCTGTAGGAGATGTCCGTAATAAGGGGGAGACATCGCAAAATAACCGTGAATAATCTGCTTTCTCGAGACGTTGGTGTTTTAAAAGGGATCGGTAAAGAAACAGCCAATTCGCTTGCGGAAATGAACATTTACTCCATTAAGGACTTATTGGAATATTTTCCTTACAGGTACGAAGATTACCGCTTGAGAGACTTGGCCGATGTCCCTCATGAAGAGAGGGTAACGGTCGAAGGGAAAGTTCACAGTGATCCTTCTGTCATGTATTACGGTCGGAAAAAATCACGTTTAACGTTTAAACTTCTTGTAGATCGCTATTTAGTGACAGCGGTCTTTTTCAATCAGCCCTTTTTAAAGAAAAAAATCAAACTGAACGATACGATCACAGTCACCGGAAAATGGGATCGCCACCGTCAAACGATCACTGTGCAACACTATCATCTCGGTCCCTACTCATATCGCAGCGAATTTGAACCGGTATATTCTTTAAAGGGAAACATCACGTCCAATATGTTGAAAAAATTTATTGCAACCGCCCTTAATGAATATGGAGATTATATTCGAGAAAATCTACCGACCGCATTTCTTGAAAATTATAAATTACCGGGTCGCCGGGAAGCCATTCGGGCGATACATTTCCCGAAAAACGCGCAGGAATTAAAACAGGCGCGCCGTCGTTTTGTGTACGAGGAATTTCTATACTTCCAATTAAAAATACAGGCGTTGCGAAAATTTGAGAGAGAGCATTCAAAAGGTCAAGAGCAACATTATGATGTGAAAAAACTTAGAGAATTTATTCAACATTTGCCATTTCCTCTGACTAATGCTCAGAAACGTGTGATCAATGAAATTTGCGCCGATTTAAAATCGCCTTACCGTATGAACCGATTGCTTCAAGGAGATGTTGGTTCGGGAAAAACTGTCGTGGCTGCCGTTTGTTTATATGCAACGATTACAGCAGGCAATCAAGGAGCCTTGATGGTGCCGACGGAAATATTGGCGGAACAGCATACGGCGTCTTTACGTGAACTTTTTGAACCTTTTGACGTCACCGTTGAGCTGCTTTCAAGTTCTGTAAAAGGAAAGAAAAGAAAACAGGTATTGGAACAGCTGGAAAACGGAGACATTGATATTTTGGTAGGTACTCACGCTCTCATACAAGAGGATGTAAATTTCAAACAATTAGGCACGGTCATTACGGATGAACAGCATCGATTCGGAGTTGAACAAAGAAGAGTGTTGCGGGAAAAAGGAGAAAATCCCGATGTGTTGTTTATGACGGCGACGCCGATACCGAGAACGCTGGCGATCACCGCTTTTGGAGAGATGGATGTGTCCATCATTGATGAAATGCCAAAAGGACGAAAAGCGATTGAAACGTATTGGGCAAAGCATGATATGTTTGAACGTGTTCTAGCCTTTATGGAAAAGGAGCTGCGTCGAAATAAGCAGGCATATGTGATCTGCCCGCTGATTGAGGAATCTGAAAAGCTGGACGTGCAAAATGCCATCGATATTCATGCCCAATTAACCCATTATTTTCACAACCGCTACAACATCGGGCTGATGCACGGACGACTAAGTGCTGAGGAGAAAGACCAAGTGATGAATGCATTTAGTCGCAATGAAATTCATGTTCTTGTTTCCACAACTGTTGTCGAGGTCGGAGTGAATGTTCCAAATGCTACCATTATGGTGATTTATGATGCTGATCGTTTCGGACTTGCTCAGCTGCATCAATTAAGGGGACGTGTTGGACGAGGGAATGAGCAATCGTATTGTATTCTAATCGCTGATCCTAAAACAGAAGTAGGTAAAGAACGTATGAAAATTATGACGGAAACGAACAACGGGTTCGTTTTAAGCGAAAAAGACTTGGAATTGCGCGGACCGGGAGATTTATTTGGGAAAAAACAAAGCGGGTTGCCAGATTTTAAAGTGGCTGATGTCGTTCATGATTATCGTGCGCTGGAAACAGCCCGGAAAGATGCGGCCGAGCTTATCCAGTCAGATGCTTTTTGGACCACCGAAGAATACGAACCGCTGCGCACGTATTTACAAGAGTCGGGAGTCCTGTCTGGCGAAAAGCTGGATTAACCAAAAAAGAGAGGTCGTTTCCTTCCGCATCCTTTACTCTCACTCGTCGGGAGGAAAGATTTGAATGATTGTCTCGGTTGAGGAAGAAAAACGTTTACAAATTACGAACGGAATGCCAATATGATCTTGCATTCTATATTTTTTGATTATATACTACTGTTAGTACCTAGTACTAATATCGGATGGTGTATAATATGAGATTATCCAAAAAAGAACGGCAAAAAAGGCTCCAGGAGACAATTGAAGACAATCCTTTTATCACCGACGAAGAATTAGCAGAACGATTTCGTGTGAGTGTGCAAACCATTCGATTAGATCGTATGGAACTTTCCATCCCGGAGTTGCGGGAACGGATTAAACACGTGGCAGAAGAGCGATTTCGGAACGAAGTCCGTTCTCTCCCGATTGAAGAAGTGATCGGTGATATTGTTGATATAGAACTTGATAAGAGCGCCATCTCCATTTTTGATGTGAAAGAAGAACATGTTTTTAGCAGAAATAAAATTGCCAGAGGCCATCATCTTTTTGCCCAAGCCAATTCGCTTGCAGTCGCTGTGATCAATGATGAGCTTGCTCTTACGGAAAAAGCCAACATTCACTTTACCCGTTCTGTCAAAGAAGGAGAGAGGGTAGTAGCAAAGGCGAAAGTATCAAATCCTCAAACGGAAACGGGAAGAGCGATTGTGAAAGTAAGAAGTTATGTTGGACAAGAGCTGGTATTTTATGGAGAATTTACTATGTTTCGTTCGAAATCAACAACAAAGGATGAAGAACTATGAAAATAGCAGTAGACGCCATGGGCGGTGACAACGCCCCGAAAGAAATAGTGCTGGGAACAAACAGGGCTTTAGAAGAGTTTCCGGATTTAGAAATTGTTTTGTTTGGAAAAGAACAAGAGATTAAACAGTATTTAAAAGCAAGCGATCGAGTGAAAATTGTACATACGGATGAAGTCATTCTGGGGACGGATGAACCCGTAAAAGCAGTTAGAAGGAAAAAAAATTCATCCATGGTTTTAATGGCTGAAGCGGTAAAATCAGGAGAAGCAGATGCGTGCGTGTCTGCCGGAAACACAGGGGCTTTAATGGCCACGGGACTGTTCGTGGTTGGAAGAATTCCGGGAATTTCCCGTCCGGCTCTCGCCATCACGTTGCCGACAGTTGACGGAAAAGGCTTTTTAATGCTTGACTTGGGAGCCAATGCTGAAGCAAAACCGGAGAACTTGCTTCAATATGCTTTGATGGGGACGATATACTCTGAAAAAGTTCGGGGAATATCCCGTCCGCGGGTAGGACTTTTGAATATTGGAACCGAAGAGAAAAAAGGAAATGAACTGACGAAATCGACATTTGATCTATTGTCCCATACAAATCTCAACTTTACGGGCAATGTGGAAGCAAGAGATTTGCTTCAGGGGGCAGCGGATGTCGTTGTGACAGACGGATTTACCGGAAATATGGTGTTAAAAACAATCGAAGGAACGGCTCTTTCTGTTTTTTCTATGACAAAAGAAGTCATGCTGTCGTCATGGAAAACAAAATTGGGAGCTAGCTTGATGAAATCGGAATTATCAGGGCTGAAAAAGAAAATGGATTATTCGGAATATGGAGGCGCCGGGCTCCTTGGGTTGAAAGCACCAGTCATTAAGGCTCATGGATCTTCCAACGCCACAGCTTTTTATAACGCCCTTCGCCAGGCGCAGGAAATGGTCAAATACAACATAACCGGAATTGTGAAGGAAGAAGCGGAAAAACTGCAAAATCAAGAAGCGTAAGGAGAGACAAGAATGGGAAAAATAGCCTTTGTATTTCCTGGACAAGGATCACAAACAGTTGGCATGGGGAAGGAATTGGCACAACAAGATCAGGAAGCTGCCGCCCTTTTCGCTAAAGCAGATGAAAAACTTGGTTACTCGTTAAGCGATATTATGTTCAATGGTCCTCAAGAGACGCTCACACTGACGTACAATGCTCAGCCGGCTTTATTGACTGTAAGTTCGGCGCTAGTGAACAGGCTCAATAAAGAGGGAATTCATGCCGATTATGCCGCTGGACACAGTCTGGGAGAATATTCTGCGTTGACTTATGCCGGAGCTCTCCGTTTCGAAGATGCCGTTTATACTGTGCACATGCGTGGACGTTATATGGAAGAAGCAGTTCCGGCAGGTGTAGGGACAATGGCTGCCGTGTTGGGCATGGAGCGTGAAGAACTGCTGAAAGTGACGGAAGAAGTATCGCAAGGCGGGGATAGTGTCCAATTAGCCAATTTGAACTGTCCTGGGCAAATTGTCATATCGGGGACAAAAAAAGGCGTCGAAACAGCTGGAGAACTGGCCAAGGAACGTGGAGCTAAAAGAGTCATTCCACTGCAAGTGAGCGGGCCGTTCCATTCTAGTTTAATGAAGCCTGCTACAGAAAAACTGGAAAAAGTGTTGGATCAAATAGAGATTCATGACTGCAAAGTCCCGGTAGTCGCCAATGTGGACGCCCGTCCGGTTCAACTTGCCAGCGATATTCGTGCTAAGCTGTTGGAACAGCTTTATTCTCCTGTATTGTGGGAAGATACCATTCAAACACTTTTGGAGCTGGGGGTTGATACTTTTATTGAAATTGGGCCGGGAAAAGTACTGTCTGGTTTGATTAAAAAAGTGAACCGCCGAGTTCGTACATTCGCCGTTTCGGACGAAGAATCGATTCGGTCCACCGTTCAAGAACTGAAGGAGGGAACAGTGTGAGATTAGAAGGAAAAGTGGCCCTTGTGACAGGGGCTTCAAGAGGAATCGGCCGGGAAATAGCACTTGAGTTTGCAAGAGAAGGAGCCGATGTAGCTGTTAATTACGCTGGCAGTGAAGAAAAAGCCCGTGAAGTAGCCGAAGAAATTAAAGCAATGGGAAGAAAAGCACTCCTTGTTCAATGTGATGTTTCGGATAGTCAAGCTGTTCAAGATATGATAAAATCAGTTGTCGATTACTTTGGTGGTTTAGATATCCTTGTCAATAACGCTGGTATTACGAGAGATAATTTGATTTTGAGAATGAAAGAAGAGGAATGGGATGCTGTCATCAACACGAACTTAAAAGGTGTCTTTTTATGTACAAAGGCAGCAGCACGGGCCATGATGAAGAAAAGAAGTGGTCGCATTATCAATATTTCCTCTATTGTCGGGATTACTGGAAATCCAGGTCAAGCGAATTATGTGGCAGCCAAGTCAGGGGTAATCGGTTTAACCAAAACCACCGCGAAGGAGTTTGCTTCGAGGGGAATTACGGTCAATGCGATCGCGCCTGGATTTATATCTACTGATATGACAGAAGACCTGCCAGAAGAAGTAAAAGAAGCCATGATCAAACAAGTTCCTCTTGCTCGAATAGGGGAGCCGAAAGAGATTGCAAGAGTGGCCTTATTTTTGGCGTCGCCTGATTCCAGTTATATGACTGGGCAAATATTGCGGGTTGACGGTGGAATGGGCATGTGATATAAGAGTTAAGTCGAAGTATTTGAGGGGAGGTGAGTAGAATGGACGACGTTTTAGAGCGTGTAACTAAAATTGTTGTGGACCGCCTAGGAGTGGAAGCATCTCAAGTGACGCTTGATGCTTCTTTTAAAGAAGACCTTGGTGCTGATTCTCTTGACGTAGTAGAACTTGTCATGGAATTGGAAGATGAATTTGAAATGGAAATTTCTGACGAAGAAGCTGAAAAAATCGTAACAGTCGGTGATGCTGTTAATTACATAAAAAGTAAACAATAATCGTCAGAAGTTTAAAGCGGTCGCTCGTCCTTCCAAAGGAGGCGGCTGCTTTTTTTTGTAAGAATCTTTGTTTCAAACACATTTATTCCCATATACGATTTTTTCTAATCCTCCTGTATACATATCGCAAATGGCAATTGTTTAACGGAAGAAATGACATTTCACATTCCATTAGTCAGAACACACGAAGGATCAACGATGATCGTCTTTCCAAAACAAATGATTGAATGTCCATGACCATAATGCTCGAAAAGTTCAACTAGTCATCAGTTTTTTTCATTAACTCTGATGAAAGTTGCACTTTTACACTGATTATTTCAGAAGGCTCTGTGCCGAAAAGAAAATTGGGAAAACATTTTGCGCTGAAAGGATATTTCGTCTAAACTTGTTATGTGAGTGAAGATGGAGGCATTCAGACTAAGAAGTTTTTCATTTTATGCTAGTGGAGGAACTTTGTAATGAGGAAACAATCCAAAGAAGACAAGAGAATAGAAGAGCAGCGATTTCGGCAGCTGCAAAAGAAGCTTGAAATTGATTTTCATGATCAAAGCCTTTTAATGCAAGCCTTTACCCATTCATCTTATGTGAATGAGCATCGAAAAAAGCCAAACGATGATAACGAAAGGTTGGAGTTTTTAGGAGATGCAGTGCTGGAACTGACGGTATCCAATTATTTATTCAACAAATATCCTTTCATGAGCGAAGGTGAATTAACAAAGCTGCGTGCGGCGGTTGTATGTGAACCTTCCCTTGTCGGATTCTCCAACGAACTGCAATTCGGTCAATACATTCGATTGGGAAAAGGAGAAGAGATGACTGGAGGACGAACGCGGCCTGCTTTGCTCGCTGATGTGTTTGAAGCGTTCATAGGGGCTCTTTATCTTGATCAAGGATTAGAGGTCGTTGTCCAGTTTTTAGAAAAAATCGTGTTTCCTAAAATCGATGCCGGTGCTTTTTCTCATGTGATGGATTTTAAAACTCAGCTTCAGGAAATGGTTCAAAGGGACGGAAACGGTATTTTAACGTATCGTATACTGCAAGAAAAAGGACCGGCCCATCATCGGGAATTTGTTTCTGAAGTTGCCTTAAACGGTCAGGTTCTCGGCGTAGGGACAGGGCGGTCTAAGAAAGAAGCGGAGCAGCGTGCCGCCGAACAAGCATTGTCTAAACTAAAACAAAATCAGAAATGACAGGGGGAAAATAAATGTTCCTCAAACGATTGGAGATCGTTGGCTTTAAATCGTTTGCTGACAGAATCACCATTGATTTTGTTCCTGGTATAACAGCAGTGGTTGGGCCAAACGGGTCGGGGAAAAGCAATATTACCGATGCCGTCAGGTGGGTATTAGGAGAGCATTCTGCAAAGTCGCTCCGCGGATCAAAGATGGAAGATGTTATTTTTGCTGGAAGTGATACCCGAAAAGCCTTAAATTTTGCGGAAGTTACGTTAGTTCTCGATAATGAAGATGAATTTTTGCCGCTGGAATATAATGAAATCAGTGTCACTAGAAGGGTGACTCGATCTGGTGAAAGCGAGTTTTTTATTAACAAACAGCCATGCCGATTGAGAGACATTGTCGAGTTGTTCATGGATTCCGGTCTTGGCAGGGAAGCTTTTTCTATGATAGGACAGGGCCGCGTAGAAGAAATTTTGAACAGCAAGCCGGAAGACAGACGAAGCATTTTTGAAGAAGCAGCGGGAGTGTTGAAATACAAAACGCGCAAAAAAAAGGCAGAGGCCAGATTGGCTGAAACGGAAGAAAATCTGAACAGGGTCAATGACATTTTGCACGAACTGGAACACCAAGTAGAGCCGCTCAAAATTCAAGCTTCTATCGCCAAAGATTATCTTCAGAAAAAAGAGGATTTAGAAAAGGTGGAAGTGGCTTGCATCGTTTATGAGATTGAAGAATTACATAAGCGATGGGAAAAATTGAGCAGCGAGCTGGATAGTCATAAAAAAGATGAAATGGCTCGATCGGCCGAAATTCAAAAAAAGGAAGCTAGGCTTGCGGAGTTGAGGGATCGGCTGACGGCATTGGATGAATCCATTAGTGATTTGCAAAATGTTTTGTTGGCGGCCAGTGAAGAATTGGAGAAACTGGAAGGGCAAAAAAAGGTATTAATAGAAAGAAAGAAAAATGCGGCTCAAAACGAAAGCCAATTAAGGCAAAATGTTATCGAACTTACAGAACGTCTTCAATCTTTGCAAAACGAAAAAGAGCTTCTCAAACAAGAAACGGAAAACTGTAAAGAGGAAGCGCTCGCCTTAAAACAATCACTCGCTGATAAACAAAAACAATTAAACGAGCTGGCCGACGACGTAGACGAACGGATTGATTCATTAAAAACCGATTATATCGATCATTTAAACAATCAAGCGTCTATCAAAAATGAGCTGCAGTACATTGAACAGCAATGGCAGCAATATGAAGCTCGCCAACAAAGGCTGACGAAGGAAAACGAAAAATATTTAAGCTCTCGTACTGAATTTGAAAACGAAAGAAAAAATTTAGAAAACGAGTTGAAACGAATTGAACTTGAGTTGAATCAGCACATTCATTCTTTCCAAACGGAAAAACGAACGCTTGAAGCACAGAAACAAAAATATGCGAAATTGGAATCGAATTTATATCAAGCCTATAAAATTCTGCAGCAAGCCAAGTCTCGTAAAGAAATGCTCGAAACGATGGAAGAAGAGTATGCCGGCTTTTTCCAAGGCGTAAAAGAAGTTTTGAAAGCTAAAAATTCGGTTCTTCATGGAATTGAAGGAGCGGTGGCTGAACTGATTGAAGTCCCGAAAGAATTGGAAAAGGCCATCGAGACAGCTCTCGGCAGTGCCACGCAGCACATCGTGACGGTGGACGAGCGTTCTGCCCGTGAAGCTATCGGATTTTTGAAGAAGCATCATTACGGCAGGGCGACTTTTTTGCCGTTGAATATCATAAAAGGCAAATCGATTTCCAATGACCTGATTGCATTGCTGCGATCGGATAGCCGTTTTGTCGGAATTGCGGCAGAATTGATTCGTTGTGAAGATAAATATCGTGACATCATTTCCAATTTGTTAGGAAATGTTGTGATCACAACGGATTTAAAAGCAGCTAATGATCTGGCTAAAAAACTTGGATACCGATTGCGGATGGTAACGCTTGATGGCGATGTCGTCAACCCCGGAGGTTCCATGACAGGAGGAGCAGTTAAACAAAAGAATGCTTCCATTTTAAGTCGCAAAAATGAGCTGGAATCTTTAAAGCAGGAAATCGAAATCATGGAACAAAAAACAACGGAGGCGGAAAAAAAGGTAAAGGAATTAAAATCGGAAATCCAATCCCGCGAATCTCATTTGGAAGAAATGCGAAAAGATGGGGAAAAGCTTCGTTTGCAGCAGCAAGAATGGAAAGCCAAATGGCGTGAAAACGAAATGGCCTTTGAGAATCTAAATGAAAAACTGGCCGTGTACGATTTGGAAAAATCGGAATACGAGCGGGAAAAACAAGCGTTGACAGAGCGAAAAGAGTCTTTGCTTCGATCTCTTGAAAATACAGAATCTGCGTTGAAGAAAATCAATGCTGAATTAGAACGTCTGACAGAGCAGAAATATCATGAGAAAGAATCAAAAGAAAAACTGCAAAGTGAAATCAGCGATTTGAAAGCATTATTGGCGGTTAAAAATGAGCAGCTTAACGCACGCAAAAAAGAACTTCAAAGAGTAGAAACGGAGATTGAAGTAGCATCCAACAAACAAAAGCAATTGGAAAACGATTTGAACGATCTGCAGTCCGAAATGGTGAACAGTGAAGACGGGGAAGTTCAAGTGGAAGCAGCTGCTAAGCAAAAATCCCAAGATAAGGAAGAGACAGCACGTCTCATCTCATTGAGAAGGGAAGAACGATTCAAGCTTCAGCAAATCATTGAAGATGAAGAACTTGAATTAAAAGAATTAAAACGAATTCACAAAGGTCTTGTCGAAGTTGTTCAAGATGAAGAAGTAAAGATTAATCGTTTGGATGTCGAACTAGAAAACCGTCTTTCCGTTTTAAATCAAGAATACAAGCTGACATTTGAAGCGGCAAAAGAACATTATCCGCTTACGATTCCCATTGAAGAAGCTCGCAAGCAATTAAAACTAATCAAATTGGCGATTGAGGAATTAGGGACGGTCAATTTGGGAGCGATAGATGAGTATAAGCGGATTTCCGAACGTTATTCCTTTTTGTTGGAACAAAAAAATGATCTTCAAGAAGCGAAAGAAACACTCTATCGTGTGATCTCCGAGATGGATGAAGAAATGGCTCGACGTTTCGAAGAGACCTTCACTGCTGTACGTAAACAATTTGGCTCGGTTTTTTCGCAATTGTTTGGTGGAGGAAGAGCTGAATTAAAATTAACAGATCCTGAGCATATGTTGACTACCGGTATTGAAATAATTGCTCAGCCTCCAGGAAAAAAACTGCAAAATTTGGGGCTTCTCTCCGGCGGAGAACGGGCGCTTACGGCCATTGCATTGCTCTTTTCGATTTTAAAAGTACGTCCCGTTCCATTTTGCATTATGGACGAAGTAGAAGCAGCGCTTGACGAAGCCAATGTCTATCGCTTCAGCCGTTATTTAAAGCAATTCAGCGAAGAAACACAGTTTATTGTCATCACTCACCGAAAAGGTACAATGGAAGAAGCCGATGTGCTGTATGGAGTCACAATGCAAGAATCAGGAGTATCAAAGCTCGTTTCCGTCCGGTTGGAAGAAACGAAGGAATTGTTAAAAGTGTAAGAAACACTTTTTCTTAATGTCTCATTTTGAACTTTTTCTTTTAAGAATCAAGCAATCTTCTGTTTAAGTCCAAATTCGATTTTTATTCAGAATACAAAGGTTTGTTTTGAAGGTAAAAAGAAGCGCAAAGACTCTGGTAGTATGAGTAAAGGAAGTGAAATGATGAGCTTTTTTCAAAAACTAAAATCAAAATTTACGAAATCAACGGATACTGTAACAGAAAAATTCAAGAGCGGTTTGTCGAAAACAAGAAATGGATTTTCGAGTAAAATCAACGATTTGATCGCCCGCTATCGGAAAGTGGACGAGGAGTTTTTTGAGGAATTGGAAGAAATTATGATCAGTGCCGATGTCGGTGTTCAAACCGTGATGGAACTGGTGGAAGAGCTGAAAATGGAGGCCAAACGCCGTAAAATTCAAGACTCTGCTGAATTGCAAGATGTGATTGTGGAAAAACTCGTGGAGATTTATCAAGGGGGAGATGAAACCCTTCATGACCTCAATCTCCAGAAAGACAGTCTGACAGTTATTTTATTTGTCGGCGTGAATGGGGTCGGCAAAACGACAACGATAGGGAAGCTGGCCCATAAATTTAAAAATGAAGGAAAATCAGTGCTTCTGGCTGCAGGTGATACGTTCCGCGCCGGAGCCATTGAACAATTGGAAGTATGGGGGGAAAGGGTCGGAGTCGATGTGATCAAACAGACTGAAGGTTCGGACCCAGCTGCTGTCATGTTTGACGCCATCAAAGCAGCAAAAGCGAGAAAAGTAGACGTTCTCCTTTGCGATACGGCTGGACGCCTGCAAAATAAAGTGAACTTGATGAAGGAATTAGAAAAAGTGAAACGCGTGATCGAAAGGGAAGTGCCCGGGGCTCCTCATGAAGTGCTTCTCGTTTTAGATGCCACAACCGGCCAAAATGCACTGATCCAAGCAAAAACCTTTAAAGAAGCTACCCAAGTCACAGGAATTGTGTTGACCAAGCTGGATGGCACGGCGAAAGGGGGCATCGTGCTGGCGATACGAAATGAATTGCAAATTCCGGTAAAATTTGTTGGACTTGGTGAAAAAATGGATGATTTGCAGGAGTTTGATGTTGAAAAGTATGTATACGGATTATTTTCCGACCTTATGAAAGAGGATTCCACCAACTGACGTTTTGGGGGAGAGGCAGGAATAAAGGCTTCTTCTAATACCGTTTGAGCCGCAGCTGGGACTATCCGGTCAGATGGAAATAAACAGTCTATGGCTCAAACGGTTTTTCGCTTTTGAAATAAGGGGAATGGGAGCTCCATGAGTTCCTTTATCGCCAAAAAGCGCTTTATATTCTGTCGTCAGGCACATGCAAGGGAATTTCCTTGACATTTGAAGTCATTCAAAGTACACTGAAATAGTGTAAAGGAATTCCACTTAACAACGAAAAGAGGGGAATGGCATGCTGGAAAAAACAACGAGAATGAATTTCTTGTATGATTTTTATCAATCGTTGTTGACTCCAAAGCAGCGTAATTATATGGCCCTCTATTACCTCGATGATTACTCGTTGGGGGAAATAGCAGAAGAATATGGTATAAGCCGTCAAGCGGTTTATGATAACATTAAACGGACAGAAGCCATGCTGGAAGAATATGAAGAAAAATTGTCTTTATTCAAAAAGTTTCAAATGAGGACTGAACTGTTTCAACAATTAAAGAATGCCATCTCTTCTGACAACCATTCAAAAGAGCAGTTGCTCGAGTTGGTGGAACAATTGGAGAGGTTGGAGTAGATTTTTTATAAAGAAAGGAGGCGGCAGCATTGGCTTTTGAAGGATTGGCCGAGCGTTTGCAAAACACCATTCAAAAAATCCGCGGCAAAGGAAAAGTATCCGAAGCGGATGTGAAAGAGATGATGAGAGAAGTTCGTTTAGCGCTTTTGGAAGCAGACGTCAACTTTAAAGTTGTAAAGGACTTTGTAAAAAAAGTGAGCGAACGCGCCGTTGGCCAAGAAGTGATGAAGAGTCTGACTCCCGGCCAACAAGTCATCAAAGTCGTTAAGGAAGAATTGACCGAGCTGATGGGCGGTGAACAGAGCCAAATTGCCGTTGCGAAGCGCCCTCCGACTGTTGTGATGATGGTCGGTCTCCAAGGAGCGGGGAAAACGACGACAACAGGCAAGCTGGCTAACCTTTTGAGGAAAAAATACAACCGCAAGCCGTTGCTGGTCGCTGCGGATATTTACCGTCCTGCTGCCATCAAGCAGTTGGAAACTCTCGGCAAACAGCTGAATATGCCTGTCTTTTCTCTCGGCGATCAAGTCAGCCCGGTGGAAATTGCCCAAAAGGCGATTGAAAAAGCAAAAGAAGAGCATTATGACTATGTTTTAATTGATACCGCCGGTCGGCTCCATATTGATGAAAATTTGATGGAAGAATTAAAACAAATCCAGTCTTTGACCAAGCCTGAGGAAATTTTTCTTGTCGTTGATGCGATGACAGGGCAGGATGCTGTCAATGTCGCTCAAAGCTTTGATGAGCAGCTTGGCATCACCGGCGTCATCTTAACCAAGCTGGACGGGGATACACGCGGAGGGGCAGCCTTATCGATTCGTTCGGTAACCGGCAAGCCCATCAAATTTGCCGGAATGGGCGAGAAAATGGATGCTCTTGAACCTTTCCATCCGGAACGAATGGCATCGCGCATTCTCGGAATGGGAGATGTGCTGACATTAATTGAAAAAGCGCAGGCTTCCGTTGACGAAGAGAAAGCAAAACAGCTTGAACAAAAAATCCGAACGATGTCATTTACACTCGATGATTTTCTTGACCAATTGGGCCAAGTCCGCTCGATGGGTCCACTCGATGAATTATTAAAAATGATCCCCGGAATGAACAGGATCAAAGGGCTGAACAACATTCAAATTGATGAAAAGCAAATCAGCCATGTGGAAGCGATTATTCGCTCAATGACAAAAGAAGAGAAAGAGCATCCGGAAATTATCAACTCCAGTCGAAGAAAACGTATCGCAAAAGGAAGCGGTACAACCATTCAAGAAGTCAATCGGCTGTTGAAACAATTTGAAGAAATGAAAAAAATGATGAAACAAATGACCAGCATGCAAAAAGGAAAGAAAAAGGGCTTCAAATTCCCTTTTATGTAACGCGATGAGCGGCCCGTAACTATTTCACCCTTTTCATGTGAGATCTATGATGTTTTACTTTTACGGGTCTTGATCTAAACACTTTTAAATTGTAAGTTTTTTGAGGCAATATTCATGTGTTAAGAAAAAACACTTTACAAGCAATAGGATTTTTTGATAACATACTATCTTGTGTGAAACTATTCGGAGGTGCATTAATCATGGCAGTAAAAATTCGTTTAAAACGTATGGGGGCAAAAAAAGCTCCGTTCTATCGTATTGTAGTGGCAGATTCTCGTTTTCCTCGCGATGGCCGTTCTATTGAAACCATCGGAACATACAATCCGTTGACTCAACCGGCTCAAGTCGAAATTAACGAAGAATTGGCGCTTAAATGGTTGCAAAACGGTGCAAAACCGTCTGACACAGTTCGCAACCTTTTCTCTCAAAAAGGAATTATGGAAAAATTCCACAACGCTAAATACGGCAAATAAGAATAATTGAATTCATTCTTGCCGTTGACCAACCTTTCGCGGACCACTCGGAAAAAGCTCCGTGTCGATCCGCGAAGAAAGGTTTCTAGCCTTTCCAATGGACCGGCTGATACCGGAAAAGTGGTTGAAAAATACGGACGTATGGTGAAAACCATCCGGACTGTTCTTTAGGCAGCTAGTGCTGATATAAAGGAAAAAGTATATTTGGAAATTGCCGAAAAAGGGAGGGGAAACCTCCCTTTTTGTATAGGAGTCGTGATCAGCCTATTGGGGGCAATCTCGGAGGTGTCCCGATGGAAATTATCCAAAAAGTGGTCGTTAAGCAAGTATTAACGGAAAAAAGCAAAGAGTTGCTAATCCAAAAATACTCGGAAAAAATCGAGCAGCTGGAAAAGGAATGTGCTCAGCTTCAATTTGAGCAAAAAAAGGTAGAAAAAGAAAAAAAATTCTCCCTTGCGCAAGTTCGTGCCTACTTCGGAAAGGAAATCGACAAACGAAGAGAAAAAATCAAGCAATATGAATTTCAACTTCAACAATTGGATTTATTGCCGCTTGGAAGCGAAATAAAAGAGCAGGAATTGGAGACGATTGTAACAGTGGAAATTGGAGACCGTTGGGATGAAGTGGCAAAAGGGAAAACGATTGTCGTGAAAGACGGAATAATTATTGACATTCGTGAGGGGTGAAAGAATGGAGAAATGGTTCAATATCGGTAAAATCGTGAATACACACGGAATCAAGGGAGAAGTGCGGGTGCTCTCCCGTACCGACTTCCCGGAAAAACGCTATAAAAAAGGCAATACTCTCTATTTATTCCTCCCCGGACAAACGGAAGGAATTCCGCTCGTGGTGAATAGTCATAGGACTCATAAGTCATTCGATCTTCTTTCATTTGAAGGTTATGAAAGCATCAACGATGTGGAAAAGTTTAAAGGTGCGATGTTAAAGATTCCTGAAAGCCAGCAACACGAATTGGAGGAAGGGGAATATTACTTTCATCAAATCATTGGCTGTCAAGTAAAGACGGAAGATGGCGACCCGGTGGGAATCGTAACGGAAATTCTTACACCGGGAGCCAATGATGTCTGGGTGGTAAAAGACTCCAATGGAAAAGAATATTATATTCCGTATATTGAGGACATCGTGAAGAAGGTAGATATTGACGAAAAAATCATTATAATCCATCCAATGGAAGGACTGCTGTCATGAAGATTGATATTTTAACATTGTTTCCGGAAATGTTTGACGGTGTCTTGTCATCTTCCATTCTAAAAAAAGCGGCAGAAAAGCAAATTGTCACTTATCATGTAGTCAATTTCAGAGAATTTTCTAATGACAAGCATCAATCAGTAGATGATTATCCATACGGGGGCGGCGCCGGGATGGTATTAAAACCACAGCCCATTTTCGACGCCGTCGCCCATTTGAAACAAAAAAGCGAAAACACTCAGCCAAGAGTGATCCTTATGTGCCCCCAAGGCGAGAGATATACGCAGAAAAAAGCGGAAGAGCTGGCCGAAGAAGACCATTTGATTTTAATTTGCGGACATTATGAAGGCTATGATGAACGTATTCGGACGATCGTTACCGATGAAATTTCCATTGGCGATTTTGTGTTGACTGGAGGCGAAATCGGTGCGTTGGCAGTTGTCGACAGCGTTGTAAGACTGCTTCCCGGAGTTTTAGGCAATGAGAATTCACCGATTATGGACTCTTTTTCCTCTGGATTGCTGGAACATCCTCATTATACACGCCCCGCCGACTTTCGTGGGTTGAAAGTTCCAGACGTACTGTTGTCCGGAAATCACCGATTGATTGAGCAATGGCGGATGAAGGAGTCGCTGCGAAGAACTTGGGAAAGAAGGCCTGACTTGTTAGAAAATTATCCATTAACTCCAGAGCAAAAAGAATGGCTGCAAGAATGGGAAAAGGGGAATTACTCGTCCAACGACTCTTAAAAACGTACTGGCAAAATTTCTAATTGCTGCTTGATTTGCGGTTGGCGATATGATAAGATTTAGCTTGTGATTTGAACGAAATATTTCGTTCTTTTCGTTTGAAAACGATGTTCCGCTGCAAACGATCGATCTGCAAGAGCATCTGTTGGAAGGAGTTGAATACGATGCACCATTTAATTGATGAAATTACAAAAGAACAACTTCGCAATGATATTCCGGATTTCCGTCCAGGGGATACTGTACGCGTACACGTGAAGGTTGTAGAAGGAAATCGCGAACGTATCCAAATTTTTGAAGGTGTTGTAATCAAACGCCGCGGCGGCGGAATCAGCGAAACTTTTACTGTACGTAAAGTTTCTTACGGTGTAGGGGTTGAACGTACATTCCCTCTTCACACACCAAAAATTGCGAAGATTGAAGTTGTGCGTCGCGGTAAAGTTCGTCGTGCGAAACTTTACTATTTGCGTAACTTGCGAGGAAAAGCTGCTCGTATTAAAGAAATTCGATAATAGAACGATCTTTGCAAAAAGGAGCTTGTATTCAAGCTCCTTTTTATGTCCCAATACATACTGCATGCCGTTCCAAATGGTGGCAAAAATATTTTAAATGAAGTAAAATAAATGCCATGTATGGATTCTTCAGACGAAGCTTCGTTTTATGGATGACCAAGTACACTGTGTGAATAACGCTTCAACAAATAATAAGAGTTGCGGCAGGAAAACGTATAGATCAGATCATATTTCCGTTTTTTCTGCTTGAATTAATAGAAAAACAAACGCCGTTTTTCCTCGAAATTTGTGTGGCAATGGTCCGAGGAAACAGCATGCAGGCGCAATTTTGATTCTATATAGGCATTGGGTGGTGGACAATTTGGCAAAACAGAAAAATGAATTATGGGAATGGACAAAAGCTCTTTTAATCGCGGTGGCTCTCGCGGCGATTATTCGTTACTTCGTTTTTGCTCCTATTGTGGTTGACGGACTTTCGATGATGCCGACACTACATAACGGAGACCGTATGATTGTCAATAAACTTGCGAAACCCAAACGATTCGATATTGTCGTATTTCACGCACCGGAAGGAAAAGATTATATTAAACGAGTGATCGGGCTTCCGGGAGATAGAATCGAATATAAGAATGACAAATTGTATATTAATGGAAAATACTATAAAGAACCCTATTTAGACAAATACAAAAAAGAAGTGACGGACGGCCCTTTAACACAAGATTTTACTTTGAAAGAAATTATTGGCCGCGATACAGTACCAAAAGGAGAGATTTTTGTCTTAGGGGACAATCGCCGATTCAGCAAAGACAGCCGCCATATCGGGACGATCAAAATGGATAAAATAGTAGGAGAGACAAAGTTTATTTATTGGCCGATTAAAGATTTCGGAATAGCCAAATAGCCTGTTTTTTGTACCAAAGGGATGTTTATTTGTCATTCCATTAAACCCTGTTTTCTGAATCGCGGATTCATCTTAGAATTTCTCGTTGGGATAAGCTTGGCTTGATCAAAAGCACTTCATCTCATAGCTAAGCTTATCAGAAACCATTCAGATAGGAGGTGAAATCATGACGATACAATGGTTTCCTGGCCATATGGCAAAGGCGAGGAGAGAAGTGACCGAGAAACTTAAACTTATTGATATCGTTTTTGAGCTGGTAGATGCTCGTTTGCCTCTGTCTTCACGAAATCCGATGATCGATGAAATCATCCAGCAAAAACCTAGAATCATTTTATTGAACAAAGCGGATTTGGCTGATTCGGAATGGACGAAAGAATGGATCGCTTACTTCAAGAGTCGCCAATTGCCCGCCATTGCAATAAACTCTCAAGAGGGTCAGGGACTTTCCCAAATAATGAATAAGACAAAAGACCTGTTGAAAGAAAAATTTGAGCGAATGAGAGCAAGGGGGATCAAGCCCCGTGCTGTTCGTGCGATGATTGTCGGTATTCCAAATGTGGGGAAATCCACTCTGATTAATCGGCTGGCTAAACGAAACATTGCCAAGACAGGCAATACACCAGGGGTGACGAAAGCTCAACAATGGATAAAAGTGGGGAAGGAACTGGAACTTTTAGATACCCCAGGTATTTTATGGCCTAAATTTGAAGATGAGGAAGTAGGATATAAATTGGCGCTAACGGGGGCCATAAAAGATTCGATCATTAATTTGCAAGATGTTGCAGCTTATGGACTGCGATTTTTAAAGGAGCATTATCCCGAGCGTCTGACAGAGCGATACCAGATTGACCCTCATTTGGAAATCATCGAAATGTTTGATGCCATTGGAAAACTGAGAGGCTGCCTGCTAAAAGGCGGAGAAATTGATTACGATAAAACTACTGATATTATCATCCGCGATATCCGTTCTGAAAAGTTAGGGAAATTGACATTTGATTTTCCGGAAAATCACCTTTCTTAAAGATATTTGCGGCGTAACCCCTTTTCTTTTTAACCTGCCTGTGAGGGAATAAAGACGAAGCTTTTTGGGGAGAAGCTGAATTTTTTCCATATGGACGCTTCAAAGTTAAATGAATCGGACGATGTCCACGACAGACTCAAGACCCTCTTAGCGGGTCTTTATTTTTTATTGTGAAAAGCCGATAATAAAACCAAGAGGGGACATGCCCCTTATCCAATATCGAGCATTTTCTGATGAAATTCAGCTGACGATTCGAAGTTTTGGATGTTTATTCTGTCCTTTTATCCAGATAGAAAGAAAAGGGATTCTTAGAATAGAAGTAATAGTTTTGAAAGATTTCCGTTCCATTTCAAAAAGGAGGAGACGGTATATGAGCCTGACAATTGGGGAAATCAAAGAAAAAATCAAAGAGATCGAGTCTGAGGATGACCCGTTATTTCGGGAATGGCTGCGTGATGAGCGAAAAGGAGTGCAAAAACTGATTCAGGCTTGGTATAAAGAACAAGAAAAGAAACAGAGAGAAAAAGAACAATTTCGATCACTATTTACTTATGAAAATAAAGCCAAAAAAAAAGGTTATTCGATTATTGCCGGGATCGATGAAGTTGGCAGAGGGCCGCTTGCCGGACCCGTTGTAGCGGCGGCGGTCATTTTGTCGGAAGATTTTTATTTGCCGGGTCTCAATGATTCTAAAAAACTGAGTAAAGCAAAACGAGAATCCTATTATACATATATTAAACAACATGCAGACATAGGAATCGGGATTGTGGACCATAAGGAAATTGACCAATTGAACATCTATCAAGCGACAAAAAAAGCAATGCAGATGGCTGTACAATCGCTCACTCGAACTCCGGATTATTTGCTGATCGATGCCATGACTCTCCCGCTTTCTGTTCCTCAAGAATCTATTATAAAAGGAGACACTAAAAGTGCTTCGATTGCCGCCGCATCGATTGTTGCGAAAGTGGTAAGAGACAGGATGATGGAACAGTTCGCAAAGAAGTACCCCTATTACGGATTTGATCAAAACATGGGCTACGGAACGAAGGAGCATCTCGATGGTTTGAAAATATACGGCCCTTCAGACATCCATCGCCTATCCTTTTCTCCGGTGAAAGAAATCGTGGAGAGCCTAAAAGGGGAGAAGATTCATTGAATATTTTGCAAAGTATTGTTTCCCTCAAAGGGATCCCTCAGGAAAGACAAGTCCATTTTCAGACAGGAGAAATGTTTTCGGCCAAAATTGTCCGGTGGCTTCCGCAAAATATGGCAGAAATCAATATAAAAGGACAAAAGATGTTCGCTAAAATGGAAGTTCCGCTCCAAGCCGGAGAACGGTACTGGTTTATAGTAGCCACGGTGAAAAATGGTTTGCACTTAAAAGTGCTTGCCAATGCAGCAGAAATGGGGACGGACCCTAAACTTGCGGCCGAAAGTCTTGTGAAAAAACTTTCTCTTCCCGTTTCTCCGGAGATCAAGGCGATTGCAGAAAAAATGGCGGCTGAACAATGGGTGCTGACAAAAGAAAAAATGGAAAATGCAGCCCAATGGCTGAAGCTGACGGATACAAAAGCAGGGCTTGACATTTTAAAGTTGATGATGGATCGTTCCCTCCCATTTACGAAAAGCGTCTTTAATTCATTGATGTCAGTAATGGGGGAGACGGGCAGCACCCATTCATTGTTGTCGGCATTAAGGGAACAGATGGCGTCTTCATCGCCTGAAGGAGATCTTGTGCCCCCATTGATGAACACGCTTCATCAAATAAAGGATCCTTCCACAAAATTATTGGCAATGAAGTTTTTCCAAAAGTTTCTTGCGCTTCTGGAAAGCGGCGGTCCATCCGAACAAGATGCCGCAGCTGATTTGCTTCAAAAGTGGGGATTTTTGCCGAAAGAAGAACAAAACGGTGTTCGACTGTCCGATTTGGCGATCAAATGGCTGAATTCTTTATTTTCTTCTTCAACGGATGATGATTCCTTTCAACGGCTTTTTTCATCGGGGGAGATTGGAAGAAAACAGCTTTCATCCTTTTTATCCCGGCTGGATCCCGCCCAGCAAGAATTGGTTCGTGATATTTTGCGTGAGAGTGGATCGAAACAGTCGCAGACAACGGAATGGGCTGAAAAAGTTTATTCGGCATTGCTGAAGGAGGCGGCATCCATTCCGGAAAACGGTGAAATCTCATTAAAGAAACTGGCTGCTTTGCTGACAGTTTCGGAAGGCCAGCTGCTAAAACTAGTGGAACAGGAGGCTGACCGTACGAGACAGCTTCCCTTAGATAGCTTAAGCGAAGGGGAAAAACTGTTCCAAGGCTTGTGGGAAAAAGTAAAACAAGAGACGGAAAATCATTTAACAGGCAAGGATGCTTTTGCTCTCTTGAAAACGATGATGAAATTATTGGGCGCCGATTACGAATCCAACCTTTTATCTTTCACTGAAAATTGGAAAGAAGTTTTAAAACCACAGCTGGCCGATCTTGTAAAAGACCAGGCTTCCGGAGAGATCAAAGACAGCGCCGAAAAACTATTGGCGAGGCTGAATGCATACCCGATTTTATCAAACGATCTGGGAGCCGCTCAAACCATTGTCATGAATTTTCCTCTTTCTTTTTTCGGGCTCAACACAGATTTGACGATAAAATGGTCTGGAAAAAAGAACAAAGACGGAAAGCTTGACCCGGACTATTGCCGAATTCTTTTTTATTTGGATTTGAAAAATTTAAAGGAGGTTGTTGTCGATATGCAAGTTCAAAACCGTATCGTCACTCTCCTTATAATGAACGACAACCCGGAACTAAAAACGATTGCCTCTCCGCTTCTATCCAACTTAAAAGAAGGATTGCAACAGATTCGCTACCAATTATCTTCTGTCCAGTTTAAACCTTTAGATGAAAAAAACGGGAAAATGATCCTTCAGGAAATGATGCAAGATCCATTTTCGACCGGAGTGAATATTTTGATATGAAAAAAGAAAACGGAATAAAACGAAAACAAGCAGCTGCTCTTTCTTATGATCCTCATAAGCATCAAGCTCCAATTCTTATCGCTAAAGGGTCGGGCAAAACGGCTGAGGCGATTATTGAAAAAGCTAAAGAAAACCATATTCCCATTCAAGAAGACCGTAATTTAGTGGAATTGCTTTGCAAACTGGAATTGTCTACAGCGATACCGGAAGAACTGTATCAAGCAGTTGCAGAAGTTTTTGCCTTTATTTATCGGTTGGATAAAGCAGAGAAAGAAGGGCATAATGAGTGAACCGGCGGAATGCCGGTTCTTTTTCGCAATTATTAAAGTAAAAGAGAAGAATAGGGACATAAAATACAAAAAAAAAGACATAAATGCTGATAAAATGAGAGAAGAGCTAGACAAATAGTCAGAGTTTTTATAAAATAAACAATACGCAGTCCATTATTGGTTGTTAATAGGAGGATGGAATGAATGAATATCCATGAGTACCAAGGAAAAGAAATACTCAGAAAGTATGGGGTGGCGGTTCCAAACGGCAAAGCGGCTTTTTCTGTGGAAGAAGCAGTCGAAGCCGCTAAAGAACTGGGGACGGATGTTTGGGTTGTGAAAGCGCAGATTCATGCTGGGGGACGTGGAAAAGCAGGCGGCGTCAAAATTGCGAAAAACTTAGATGAAGTTCGTACATATGCGGAGGAATTGTTGGGGAAAACACTTGTCACACATCAAACTGGTCCAAAAGGCAAAGAAGTAAAGCGCTTACTTATTGAAGAAGGCTGCGATATAAAGAAAGAATATTATGTGGGGATCGTGCTGGACCGTGCCGCTTCCCGCGTTGTATTAATGGCTTCAGAAGAAGGCGGTACGGAAATAGAAGAAGTGGCTACGAAGACACCTGAGAAAATTTTCAAAGAGACGATAGATCCATTAACGGGATTAACACCTTTCCAAGCCCGCAGGATTGCTTTCCATATCAACATTCCAAATGAACTGGTGAATCAAGCGGCGAATTTCATGCTGGGTCTTTACAAAGTATTTGTTGAGAAAGACTGTTCCATTGCAGAAATTAATCCGCTTGTTGTGACCGGCGACGGAAAAGTCATGGCGTTGGATGCAAAGCTTAACTTTGACTCAAATGCTCTGTATCGCCATAAAGATATCCTTGAATACCGCGATTTAGACGAAGAAGATCCAAAAGAAATCGAAGCTTCTAAATATGATTTAAGCTACATTTCTCTTGAAGGCAATATCGGTTGCATGGTAAATGGAGCTGGTCTTGCGATGGCAACTATGGATATTATTAAATATTACGGCGGTGAGCCAGCGAATTTCCTCGATGTCGGGGGCGGCGCTACAGCTGAGAAAGTAACGGAAGCCTTTAAGATTATATTATCTGATCCCAATGTAAAAGGGATATTTGTCAATATTTTTGGAGGCATTATGAAATGCGACATCATCGCGACGGGTATTGTCGAAGCCGCTAAAGAACTTGGCTTGCAAGTTCCGCTTGTGGTACGTCTAGAAGGAACCAACGTGGATCTAGGCAAGAAAATTTTAAATGAATCTGGTCTTCATATTATAGCCGCAGAATCCATGGCGGATGGAGCACAAAAAATAGTGGAACAAGTAGGTTAAGAAAGGCGGGGAAAAAATGAGTGTATATGTGAATAAAGAAACAAAAGTCATTGTTCAAGGAATTACCGGATCTACTGCTCGATTTCATACAAAACAAATGCTGGAATATGGTACGAAAATTGTGGGCGGTACTTCACCTGGTAAAGGTGGCACGGAAATAGAAGGGGTGCCCGTATTTAATACTGTGAAAGAAGCCGTGGAAACCACCGGGGCAAACGCATCGGTTATTTATGTACCTGCGCCTTTTGCTGCCGACGCGATTATGGAAGCAGTAGATGCCGAACTGGAATTGGTCGTCTGCATCACAGAGCATATTCCCGTTTTGGATATGGTTCAAGTAAAACGCTTTATGGAAGGAAAGAAAACACGGTTAATTGGTCCCAACTGTCCAGGCGTTATTACACCGGAAGAATGCAAAATTGGCATTATGCCCGGATATATTCATAAAAAAGGCCATGTCGGCGTCGTTTCCCGGTCTGGAACTTTAACGTATGAAGCTGTGCACCAATTGTCACAAGCCGGTATTGGCCAATCTTCAGCCGTCGGGATCGGAGGAGATCCTGTCAACGGAACGAATTTTATTGATGTTTTAAAAGAGTTTAATCATGATCCCGACACTTATGCCGTCATTCTGATTGGAGAAATCGGTGGTACCGCAGAGGAAGACGCGGCCCGCTGGATAAAAGCCAATATGAAAAAGCCGGTTGTCGGATTTATCGGTGGAAGGACGGCCCCTCCGGGTAAACGTATGGGTCATGCCGGCGCGATTATTTCAGGCGGCAAAGGGACGGCGGATGAAAAAATCCGCGTGATGAAAGAATGCGGCATTAAAATAGCGGATACGCCGGCGAAAATAGGCGAAACATTGATTGAAGCCATTAAAGAGGCAGGACTGTACGAACAATGTAAGACCCATTGACCAAAATGAAGTTTAAACAGACAATCTTTTTTTGTCAAAATACTTGTAATAGTCGGCCGTTGGGAAAAGCAATCGGTGGTTCTGCAACCAACCATTGCTGAAAAGTCCCAACGGCTTATCAAGCTTAACTAGGAGTAAGAATATTTCTTAGTACAAGATTGTTTCGGTGCTTAATTTAGTAAAAAGTTCGTTTTCTACCGTTCCGTTCCTTTAGATGCCTCAATGTATTGACCCCAATTTGTAAAAAGGACGCTGTATTAAGAACCAATCAGACATTCGGAAGAGTTTCCCCATTGAACCAATATTAGACTTGCCAATATTGAAGAAGGGGCTTCCTGCCCGTTCATGTGCGATAAAGGAAACTTCCGTCAAGAGACCGGTGATGGTTAGTTGAACCAAAAAAGGAGGACTTTTATGGATGAATTGTCGCAAAAACTGTTTCATTTATCTCATTGCCCGTCGATGACTTGGAACAGAATCTTTCGCCTGTTAAAGGCCGATCCTTCGTTGAAACATATCTACTCTTATTCTGCCCGCCATTTCAGTGAAGTTTTGTCCATCCCCTTGGAAAAATCTCTTCAGATTTATCACGAAATCCATTCCTTTGACATTCATCGATCGTTGAATATATATAATCTTTATCAAATTAAGTTTTTTCCCATATATGATTCTAATTATCCTCGCTTGTTAAAGCAAATCCCCACTCCGCCTTGGGGTCTTTATGCAGCAGGAGATTCCCGGCTTTTATCTGATGAGAAAAAGATTGCGTTTGTTGGATCCAGAAAAGGAAATGATTATGGAAAAAAAGTCATCTCCGAGTTTATACCGCCGTTGGTAGAGGAAAAATTTATTATTGTCAGCGGTTTGGCTTCCGGTATTGATTCCTTCAGCCACCAAGCGGCCTTACAAGCTGGCGGGAAAACCATTGCTGTACTTGGCGGCGGCTTTTTTCATCTTTATCCGAAAGAAAACGCTCCTTTAGCGAAACTTATTGCGGAAAAAGGGCTTTTAATTTCAGAATATCCGCCAAATAGGAAACCGAAAAAGTGGCATTTTCCGGAACGAAATCGAATTATTAGCGGTATGACGATTGGTACGGTGGTCATACAGGCAGGAAAGCGGAGCGGATCTTTGATCACCGTTCAGCATGCTTTGGAGCAAGGAAAAGAAGTGTTTGCAGTCCCCGGCGCCATTTTTGATCCCCTTTCCGAAGGCACACATGATTTAATTGCGGATGGAGCTCATCTCGTTAGAAACGCCGAAGATATTATAAAGGCTTTTTAAATGGAGGCAAAGAAAAAAATTTCAACATAAAAATGAAAATAGGAATTTTTTCATCCACAACGGATTATGAATGAAAAACAGATTTTTTATGTAAAAAGGTTGCATTTCTTTTCATTCTGTTATACATTGTGCAACAGAATACTCGCAAACAAGTTTCCAAAATTATGAAAACTGAAAAACGAGAGAAAACATTACAAACGGAAGATGCCTCTAATCAGTGGGTATATCTTTCGTATAAATGTTTCCATTTTTACCCGTTAGGGGAGGTTTACACATGTCAGATTATCTCGTAATAGTGGAATCCCCAGCAAAAGCAAAAACCATTGAAAAATATTTGGGGAAAAAATATAAAGTGAAGGCTTCCATGGGGCATGTCCGCGATTTGCCTAAAAGCCAAATGGGAGTTGATATAAAAAATCGTTTTGAACCAAAATATATTACTATTCGCGGAAAAGGCGCCATCTTAAAAGAGCTGAAATCAGCAGCCAAAAAGGCGAAAAAAGTTTATCTTGCCGCCGACCCGGACCGTGAAGGAGAAGCCATTGCATGGCATCTGGCTCACAGCTTAAACCTTGATATAGACTCTGATTGCCGTGTAGTTTTTAATGAAATCACAAAAGATGCCATTAAAGAATCTTTCAAACATCCACGGCCGATCAATATGGATTTGGTCGATGCCCAGCAGGCGCGCAGGGTGCTGGATCGTCTCGTAGGGTATAAAATAAGCCCGCTGCTTTGGAAGAAAGTAAAAAAAGGATTGAGCGCAGGCCGAGTTCAATCGGTTGCACTTCGGCTTATCATCGATCGAGAAAAAGAAATTCAGAATTTTAAGCCGGAGGAATATTGGACGATCGAAGCAGTCTTTCGAAAAAATAGCGATCGTTTTCAAGCTTCGTTTTACGGGATCGATGGAAAAAAACAGGATGTGAAATCAGAGGAGCAAGTAAAGGAAATTTTAGCCAAACTTAACGGAGAAGAATTCACGGTTGATAGCGTTACGAAAAAAGAACGAAAACGAAACCCTGCTCCGCCTTTTACCACATCTTCTTTACAGCAAGAAGCTGCCAGAAAGCTTAATTTCCGTGCGAAGAAAACAATGATGATCGCCCAGCAGCTTTATGAAGGGATTGATCTGGGAAAAGAAGGCACGGTCGGTTTGATTACGTACATGAGAACCGATTCGACACGTATATCGGAAGTGGCTCAGAAAGAATCTTTACAGTATATAGAAGAACATTTTGGAAAAAACTATACTCCAACGGAAAAGCGAAAAGAAAGAAAGCAAACAAATGCCCAAGATGCCCATGAAGCGATTCGGCCTACCAGCACATTTAGAGAGCCGGCGAAAATAAAAGAATATTTAACCAGAGATCAATTTAAACTGTATAAACTGATTTGGGAGCGTTTTGTAGCTAGTCAAATGGCTCCTGCGATCATGGATACCATCAGTGTGGATCTTCTGCAAAATGGGGTCATGTTTCGGGCAAATGGTTCGAAAATAAAATTTCCGGGATTTATGAAAGTTTATGTGGAAGGAACGGACGATAACAAAGAAGAAAAGGAAAATTGGTTGCCTGATTTACAAAAAGGTGATAGAGTAAATTCGGAAAAAATTGAACCTGTACAGCATTTTACACAACCACCGCCAAGATATACGGAAGCTCGTTTAGTGAAAACGCTGGAGGAGCTTGGAATTGGACGGCCATCCACCTATGCTCCTACTCTTGATACGATACAAAAACGAGGCTATGTGTCTTTAGATAATAAACGCTTTGTTCCCACAGAGCTTGGCGAAATTGTCTATGAATTATTGCTTGAGTTTTTCTCGGAAATTGTAGATGTGGAATTTACGGCCAATATGGAAAAGGAATTGGATGAAATCGAAGAAGGAAAAGTAGAGTGGATCAAAGTCATAGATGATTTTTACAAAGGCTTTGAAAAACATTTGGATAAAGCAGAACAAGAAATGGAAAAAGTAGAAATAAAAGATGAGTATGCCGGGGAAGATTGCGAACGATGCGGAAGCCCGATGGTATTTAAAATGGGCAGATACGGAAAGTTTATGGCCTGCAGCAATTTTCCGGAATGCCGAAACACTAAGCCGATAGTGAAAGAAATCGGAGTGAAATGCCCGAAATGCCATAAAGGAAATATAATAGAAAGAAAAAGCAAAAAAAGCCGGATTTTTTACGGCTGCGACCGTTATCCGGAATGCGATTTTCTTTCATGGGATAAACCGATTGATCGTAAATGCCCGAAATGCGAAGGACTGTTAGTAGAAAAAAAATTAAAAAAAGGCGTGCAAGTTCAATGTACACAGTGTGAATATAAAGAACAACCGCAACAATAAATGGAATTTGGCTGCATGATTGAATGTGGGCGTTCTTTGTCCTTTCGTTCCGAAAATGCCTGCAGCAAAAGCAGTCCGTAAAACAGCCTCGTGTGAGGAATGTTAAGATTCCAATAAGATCACGGAAGGGTGGGCAAAATCGCTCACTCTTTCTTCGTGGTAAGCAAAACGCTTTTTTTGACGATTCAGCTGTTGTAAAATCCATACGGGATAAAGAAGAGACAGTAAAACGATAAGGTTCATCTATCAGGAGGCAATATAAATATGACACAAACAGTAAATGTAGTAGGAGCCGGTCTTGCCGGAAGCGAAGCCGCGTTCCAAATCGCAGAACGGGGATTAAAGGTCAATCTTTATGAAATGAGGCCGGTCAAACAAACACCGGCTCATCATACCGATAAATTTGCGGAACTGGTATGTTCCAACTCTTTGCGGGCCAATACGCTTACCAATGCGGTAGGCGTACTAAAAGAAGAAATGAGGGCACTCAATTCCGTTATCATTCGTTCTGCTGATGATTGCCAGGTACCTGCAGGCGGAGCGCTTGCGGTTGACCGCCATGAATTTGCGGCCAACGTGACAGAACGAGTCAAAAACCACTCGAACGTGACAGTTTTTACGGAAGAAGTGACTGAAATACCAGAAGGCATCACGGTTATTGCGACCGGTCCTCTGACCAGCCCCTCGTTGTCAGAAAAATTAAAAGAGCTGACTGGCGAAGATTATCTTTATTTTTATGATGCCGCGGCGCCGATCATTGAGAAAGAAAGCATCGATATGGACAAAGTATATTTAAAATCGCGCTATGATAAAGGGGAAGCGGCCTACTTAAACTGTCCGATGACGGAAGAAGAATTTAATCGTTTTTACGAAGCGCTTTTGGCGGCGGAAACCGTTCCTCTCAGAGAGTTTGAAGAAGAAAAATATTTTGAAGGCTGCATGCCGGTGGAAGTGATGGCGCGAAGAGGGAAAAAGACGCTGCTGTTTGGACCTTTAAAACCAGTTGGATTGGAAGATCCTCGAACGAATAAACGCCCGTTTGCCGTTGTGCAATTGAGACAGGATGATGCTGCTGGAACATTGTATAATATTGTTGGATTCCAAACTCATATGAAATGGGGACCGCAAAAAGAAGTCATCCGTTTGATTCCTGGATTAGAAAATGCGGAAATTGTCCGCTATGGTGTGATGCATCGAAATACATTTATTAATTCTCCGAAGGTGTTAAAAGCGACCTATCAATTTCGTAAACGGGACACTCTATTTTTTGCGGGACAAATGACGGGGGTCGAAGGTTATGTAGAATCAGCTGCCAGCGGATTAGTGGCAGGATTAAACGCTGCAAGACTGGCGAAAGGCTTAGACCCTGTGGAATTTCCTGCTGTTACGGCGATTGGCAGTATGGCACATTATATTACGACTGCTAATCCGGACCATTTTCAACCGATGAATGCGAACTTTGGATTGTTTCCTGTACTTCCGAAGAAAATTCGTGATAAAAAAGAAAGAAATATGGAATACGCACGCCGAGCATTAGAAACAATTCATAACTTTGTGAAAAGTTTGTAGAAACATTGCAAGGGCTGCTGATATATGTTACTATTTAGTAGCCCTGTGAGGTGTCCAACATGGAAGATGAGTTGAAGTTCTTTTTGCAGTATTTGCAAATAGAAAAAAACTACTCCGAATATACAATTGACAATTATCGCCGTGATATCGAGCAGTTTTATAAGTTCATGATTGAGCAAAGTATCAAAAAGGTCGAGGATGTGGAGTATATAGATGCCCGGCTTTTTTTGACGAAGTTATATGAAGAGCAAATGGCTAGAACGACCGTTTCTAGAAAAATATCCAGTTTAAGAAGTTTTTATCGCTTTTTAGAAAGAGAAAATAAGATTACTGGAAATCCATTTTTACTTGTGTCCCAGCCTAAAAAAGGAAAAAGGCTGCCTGACTTTTTTTATGATGAAGAAATGCAAGCTTTATTTGCTGCTTGTGAAGGCGAGGAACCCCTTGCCATCCGAAATAAAGCGTTGCTGGAACTATTATACGCCACCGGAATTCGCGTAAGCGAGTGTGCTAATATTCAAATGAATGATATTGATTTCGAATTGTGTACACTTTTAGTGAAAGGAAAGGGAAAAAAAGAAAGATATGTCCCTTTTGGCAGTTTTGCCGAAGAAGCCATCAAGCGTTACATACAAAAATCTAGAAGCATACTTATACAAAAAAATGACCATCAACATTCCGCCTTATTTGTGAATGCCCGCGGTGGACCATTAACGCCCAGGGGCATACGGCATATTTTAAATCAAATCATAAAAAAAGCATCATTGTCTGGAAAAATTCACCCTCATATGTTAAGGCACACCTTTGCAACGCATATGTTGAATAATGGGGCGGATTTGCGAGCGGTTCAGGAATTGTTGGGCCATTCTCATTTATCGTCTACTCAGTTGTACACACATGTGACGAATGAGCATTTGCGAAAGAGTTACTTAAATCATCATCCTCGGGCTTAGTCCGGATAAGGAGGAAGGACAGTGAGCAATTTTCATGCGACAACCATTTTTGCCATACAGCATAATGGTCAATGTGCAATGGCGGGGGATGGCCAAGTCACGTTTGGCGAAGCCGTAATCATGAAACACACGGCTCGAAAAGTCAGAAAAATTTTCAACGGACGTGTGCTTGCTGGTTTTGCCGGAAGCGTAGCGGATGCCTTTACTTTATTCGACATGTTTGAAGGAAAGCTTCAAGAGTATAATGGAAATCTGCAAAGGGCTGCTGTGGAGCTTGCCAAAGAATGGCGAAGCGATAAAGTGCTTCGAAAATTGGAGGCCATGTTGATTGTCATGGATCAAAAAGATCTTCTACTCATCTCTGGAACAGGGGAAGTCATTGAACCGGATGACGGTGTTTTGGCGATTGGTTCCGGAGGGAATTATGCACTGGCTGCAGGCCGTGCCTTAAAAAGATTTTCTGGAAATGAGCTTTCGGCGAAAGAAATTGCGAGAGCGGCTCTTGAAATTGCCGGTGAAATTTGCGTCTATACGAATGACCATATTATAGTGGAAGAGCTGTAAAGGGGTGAGTTTCCATGAAAAAAAGCGCTCTGGAATTAACGCCAAAACAAATTGTCGATCGGCTTGATCAATATATCATCGGGCAAAAGGAAGCGAAGAAAGCAGTGGCGGTGGCACTGAGAAATCGATATCGCCGCAGTTTGCTTCCGGATCATGTTCGGGATGAAATTATTCCGAAAAATATTTTGATGATTGGACCGACAGGAGTCGGTAAAACGGAAATCGCTCGACGAATTGCCCGAATAGTCGGAGCTCCATTTGTCAAAGTAGAAGCGACAAAATTCACGGAAGTCGGATATGTGGGACGTGATGTTGAATCAATGGTCCGTGATCTGGCGGAAGTTTCGGTCCGTATGGTAAAAGAAGAAAAAATGCTGGGGGTAAAAGAACGTGCAGAAGAAGCGGCAAACAGGCGGCTTGTTGAACTGCTCGTTCCCGGCAAAAACAATTCCCATCACTATAAAAATCCTTTTGAAATGATATTCGGCAGCAGCACAGAAATGGAATCAAATCAAGCGGGCGACACGGATAATGATCAAAATATCCACGAAAAGCGCAAGAGAATTGCCGAAAGGTTGGCAAAAGGGGAATTGGAAGACGAACTGGTCACCATTGAAATTGAAGAACAACAACCTTCCATGTTCGACCTTCTGCAAGGGTCCGGAATTGAACAAATGGGGCAAAACTTCCAAGAGGCCCTTGGCAGCCTTATGCCAAAGAAAAAGAAAAAACGAAAAATGCCGGTGAAAGAAGCGCGGAAAGTACTCACCAATGAGGAAGCTCAAAAATTAATTGATATGGACGAAGTCGTTCAAGAAGCCATCTATCGTGCTGAACAGACTGGCATTATTTTCATCGATGAAATTGATAAAATCGCCAATAAAAATGGAACCTCTTCTTCTGCCGATGTATCGAGAGAAGGTGTTCAAAGAGATATTTTGCCAATCGTAGAAGGCTCGACTGTGACGACCAAATATGGTTCAATTAAAACGGATTATATTTTGTTCATTGCGGCGGGTGCTTTCCATATGGCAAAACCGTCTGATCTCATACCGGAACTTCAGGGCCGCTTTCCGATCAGGGTAGAACTGCAAAAGTTGTCTGTAGAAGATTTTCAACGCATTCTTGTTGAACCTGATAATGCTTTGATTAAACAATATCAAGCATTATTGGAAACGGAAGGTATAAAAATAGAATTTTCTGACGATGCTATAAAAAGAATCGCTGAACTTGCATTTAAGGTTAATCAAAATACTGATAATATTGGAGCCAGAAGACTTCAAACCATCATGGAAAAATTGTTGGAAGACTTATCCTTTGAAGCACCGGATATCAATTTGGAAACGATCCAAATCACTCCTCAATATGTGGATGAAAAATTAGCAGCTATTTCAAAGGATAAGGATTTAAGCCAGTTTATACTCTAGTTTGAATCTTCTTGACAGAGTTATAAAATAGGGAAAATGCAACGTTCATACCATAAATAAAAATTGAATAGTATTAGGAGGAACAGTAATGGATCTATTAACAAAAACTAGAAAAATTAATGCGATGCTACAAAAAGCTGCAGGAAAACCTGTGAATTTTAAAGAAATGGCGATCACGATGGCCAAAGTGATTGGAGCCAACGTGTTTGTGGTAAGCCGTCGAGGAAAATTGCTCGGATTTGCCGTTCATCAGCAAATTGAAAATGAGCGTATGAAAAAAATGCTGGAAGAACGCCGTTTTCCGGAAGAATATACGAATAATTTGTTCAACATTAAAGAAACTTCTCCAAACTTGGATATCGACAGTGAATATACTGCTTTTCCGGTTGAGAACAAAGACTTGTTCAGAAATGGCTTAACAACAATCGTGCCAATCGTGGGCGGAGGAGAGCGTCTTGGAACTCTCATACTTGCCCGCTTGAATGAACAATTTTCAGACGATGACTTGATCTTGGCGGAATATGGAGCTACTGTAGTCGGAATGGAAATTTTACGTGAAAAAACGGAAGAAATTGAAGAAGAAGCCCGTAGCAAAGCGGTTGTTCAAATGGCTATCAGTTCGCTCTCTTACAGTGAATTGGAAGCGATCGAACATATATTTGAGGAACTGGACGGCAAAGAAGGGCTGTTAGTGGCTTCGAAAATCGCTGACCGTGTCGGCATTACCCGTTCTGTTATTGTCAACGCCCTTCGCAAACTGGAAAGTGCCGGAGTGATCGAATCACGCTCTCTTGGAATGAAAGGTACTTATATTAAAGTATTAAACGATAAATTTTTAGTGGAACTTGAAAAATTAAAATCTCATTAATCATGTTCAACCGCCGATTTTTCGGCGGTTTTTTTATGAGTATAAATACAAAAGACGAATGTGAATTTTTTCAATTGAATGAACAAAGGGATCTTAATCATATGGGAAAGTACGGGAAAATACAGCACCCCTTTCATATGATAACGGGCATGTGATAAAGGAACCAGCTATATTCGTATAATTGACAAAAAATGACAAGAAACAACCATTTCGTATAAAGTGGTATAAACAAATCCATGATAGAAAAAGACAAGAGAATAGCATTTTTTTGAAAGCAAAAGAACGTTATACTAATAATAACAATTATCCTTCTATTCAGAATTATTACAAGTGTATTAAGAGCAAAAAGTCCCAGTGTTTCGACAAGGAAAAATATGATATATTTTACATTGTAGGATTTTTTAGTTAATAGGTCATGGTGCAAATATGTCCCATAGGTTATTATTGGTAAAGGGATGTTGAGATTTTTGTCTTGTCCATCATGATTGGAATTGGCCGCGACACCATCATTCTAAAAAAACATGATCAATTATCGAAAAAGAAAGATTTTGACGGTTTTTAAGACAAAGAATTCAAGGGATGGGGGGTGAAAAAATGGATTTCTTTTCAAATTCAATCACAACGCTAGAACAGGCGCTAAACTATTCGGCATTAAAACAAAAGGTCATAGCCAATAATATCGCCAATGTTGACACGCCCAACTACAAAGCCCAGGATGTCAGTTTTCAAAAACTGCTGGAATCGTCCAAGTCCAACCAATTAACCGCCTATCGAACGGATCGGAGACATTTCCCGTTTCCAAACGAAGATACATTGTCTAGTGCCATTTTCAGCCGTCCATCATCCTATAACGAGAATGGAAATAGTGTCGATATGGATAAAGAAATGTCGGATCTTGCAAGTAATCAAATTTATTATAATGCGATGGCCGAGTTGATTAGTGGAAAATTTTCTTCCTTAAATACGGTTATTAAAGGTGGGAAATAGTCATGTCGATTTTTCAAAGCTTGAATATAAGCTCTTCCGCGTTAACTGCTGACAGAGTAAGAATGGACGTCATATCGTCTAATATGGCGAATATGGATACGACAAGGGCGAAAATGGTCAACGGACATTGGGAGCCTTATCGGAGAAAAACGGTTGTTTTGGAGCCGCAACAGACCAATTTTTCATCCTACATGCAGGCAGCGATAAATGGCGGCAATGCCCCCACTGCCGGCGGCGGCGTAAAAGTGACGAAAATTGTAGAAGACCAGACGACACCTTTTCAACTTGTTTATGATCCGGAAAATCCAGATGCCAATGCGGCCGGATACGTACAAATGCCCAATGTCGATCCTTTAAGAGAAATGGTGGATTTAATGTCATCAACCCGTTCGTATGAAGCAAATGTCACCGTACTGAATGCCACAAAGGGGATGTTAATGAAAGCTTTGGAAATCGGAAAATAAGCTCATAAACTTATAATCACACTGAAAGGAGTTATGCAAATATGGCGATTCAATCAATAGGTGCGGTTGAGTCCGTTTTTAAGCCGTCCGCTCCTACACTCACAAAAGCTGCTGATACAAACCAGCAAAAAGACTCCAGTTTTCGTGATATATTAAAAAATTCCATAAACAGCTTGAATGACAGCCAATTGCAGGCCGACCAACTTAGCCAAAAACTGGCTCTCGGTGATGATGTAGATCTTCATGAAGTCATGATTGCTTCCCAAAAAGCACAAGTAGCGCTGAATTTAGCGGTAGAAGTTAGAAATAAAGCGGTCGAAGCTTACCAGGAAATCATGAGAATGCAAGTCTAATAAAACGGTTATGTTGAGAGATTAAGAGAAATAACCGGGGGATCATAATGAACGAAAAATTAAAACAGTATTTTGCCAATGCATCTAATTTCTGGAAAAGTCGTTCAAAGAAACAAAAAACGATTTTTCTAAGCAGCTTAGCGTTAATTGTGCTACTGGCGAGTGTTATCACCTTTTTTGCAACGCGAACGAAAATGGAGCCTTTGTACAGCAATTTATCGCCGGAAGAAGTCGGTTCAATCAAGCAAGATTTGGATTCCCGCGGCGTCAAGTATGAAATTACCGACGGGGGAACCACCATCATGGTGCCTTCAGATTCGGTGGATTCGCTGAAAGTGGACCTGGCGGCTGAAGGATTGCCTAAAACGGGGCAGATTGACTACAGCTTTTTTAGCCAAAATGCAAAATTCGGAATGACAGACAACGAATTCAACGTGTTGAAGTTGGATGCCATGCAAACCGAACTTGCGAACTTAATTAAAAGCATTGATGGTGTCAAAGATGCAAAAGTCATGATCAATCTTCCAGAAAAAAGTGTGTTTGTCAGTGATAAAAACGAAGAAGCATCAGCGTCTGTCGTTTTGCAAACCGAGCCGGGATATCAATTTGATAACAAGCAAATCAAAGCCCTTTATCATTTGGTTTCCAAAAGCGTTCCGAATTTGCCGGAAGATAATATTGTCATTATGAACCAAAATTTTGAGTACTATGATTTGCAAAATAATGACGATACAACCGGCGATGAGTTCGCACAGCAATTGAATGTGAGAAAGCAAGTGGAACGGGACATCCAACAGCAAGTCCAAACCATGCTCGGTACTTTGATGGGACAAGACAAAGTAGTCGTATCTGTTACGGCCGATATCGACTTTACAAAAGAAAAACGGGATGAAAAATTAGTAGAACCTGTTGATAAAGAAAATATGAAGGGAATTGAGATCAGCGCCCAACGAATATCCGATACATATACTGGGACAAACGCAGCTCAAGGAGGAACCCCTCAATCCCAAAACCAAGCGGATACAGTAGGATCCACTTATGTTCAAGGTCAAACCGGCAGCGGAAATTCCGAACATAAAGAAGAAACGATTAACTATGAGATCAACCGCATTCATAGACAAATTGTAGAAAGCCCTTATAAAATTCGCGATTTAGGTATTCAAGTGTTAGTTGAGCCGCCAAAAGCGAATGATCCGGCGTCTCTTCCGCAAAGCCGGGTGGACGACATAAAAAAAATATTGTCAACTGTTGTTAGCACGTCCATTGACAAGAGTACAGGAACACAGTTGACGGATAATGACATTCAAAACAAAATTGCCGTTTCTGTTCAACCGTTTAACGGCAAAATCAAGTTTCAGGATCAAAAGCAGCCGCTCCTTCCGTGGTGGGCTTATTTGATCGGAGCGATCTTATTATTAATCATTGGCTTGCTTGTTTTCTTCTTAATCCGTTCGCGGATGGCAAGAGAGGACGAATTAGAGGAAGAACTGTTGGAGTCTGAACTTGCAGCTGAAAAAATTCAACAAGAAGAAGAAAAAAATAATGAGCAATTGGAGCGCAGGAAGCAGATAGAAAAAATGGCGAAAGAAAAGCCAGAAGAGTTTGCAAAACTAATCAGAACTTGGTTGTCTGAGGAATAGGAGGGTGAAGGTTGGCCGGAACGAAAAACAAGTTAACAGGCAAACAAAAAGCAGCCATTCTCCTTATTTCGATGGGGCCGGATGTTTCGGCGTCCGTCTACAAACATTTGACCGAAGAAGAGATTGAGCGGTTAACATTGGAGATTTCCAATGTGAAAAAAGTAGATTCAAAGGCAAAAGATGAAGTGATGGAAGAATTTCAGCAACTTGCCATGGCCCAAGACTATATTTCTCAAGGAGGGATCGGTTATGCGAAAACGATCCTTGAAAAAGCGCTTGGCAAAGAACAAGCTCAGGACATCATCAATCGGCTTACTTCTTCCTTGCAAGTCCGTCCGTTCGATTTCGCACGGCGAGCGGACCCGAGTCAAATTTTAAATTTTATCCAAAATGAGCATCCGCAAACGATTGCGTTAATACTTTCTTATTTGGATCCGCAGCAAGCAGGGCAAATTCTGTCAGAATTGCCTCAAGATGTTCAAGCGGATGTGGCGCGTAGAATAGCGATTATGGACCGGACTTCGCCGGAAATCATCAGTGAAGTTGAGGCGATTTTAGAAAGAAAATTAAGTGCCACCGTTACACAAGACTACACGCAAACTGGAGGAATTGAAGCAGTTGTTGAAGTGTTAAACGGTGTGGATCGTTCGACGGAAAAAACGATTTTAGATACTTTAGAAGTTCAAGATCCGGAACTGGCAGAAGAAATTAAAAAGCGGATGTTTGTATTTGAAGATATCGTGACATTAGATAACCGTTCGATCCAGCGTGTTATCCGCGATTGCGAAAATGAAGATTTGCTGCTTGCGTTAAAAGTCGCGAGCGAGGAAGTGAAAGAAGTAGTCTTTCGAAATATGTCGTCCAGAATGGCAGAAACGTTTAAAGAAGAAATGCAATACATGGGCCCTGTCCGTCTTCGTGATGTCGAAGAGGCTCAGTCGCGAATTGTCGGCGTCATTCGGAGATTGGAAGATGCTGGAGAAATTATTATTGCCCGGGGCGGAGGAGATGATATTATTGTCTAAAATATTGAAATCTTCGTGGGGCTACCAGCAAAAACGATCCGCGAGAGTGATCACCATTAGAGAAGTCTCCACCACCGAATTAAATGAAGAGTCTGCTGCCGGCACAGACTTAGACAAGGGGCAACTACTTGTAAAGGCAAGGCAAGAAGCAGATGAAATCATGGAGAAAGCGGAATACGAAGCAAAAAAGCTAAAGGAACAACTAGAACAAGAAAAATTGTCGTGGAAACAAGAAAAGGAATCTTTAATGGAGCAAGCTTATCAGGAAGGATATGAACGAGGGATAGAACAAGGACGGCAGGATGGCTACAAGGAATATAAAACTTTGCTTCAATCCGCGAAAAATGTTGTCGAACAATCAAAAATGGAAGCTCAAAAGAATATTATTCAGTCGGAAAAAGTCATTTTAGAGCTAGCGATGAAAACCGCGGAAAAGATTTTAGGGACGGTTTTAGAAAAAGATGAGGAACTGTTCTCGTCTCTTGTTAAAAGGAGTTTTAAGGAAATTAAGGATTCACGGGAAGTTGAAGTCCACGTTCATCCGTCTCGTTATGAGTTTTTGCTTTCGCAAAAGGAAGAATTGGAGGCCATTTTTCCGGCTGTCGTTGAACTTTATCTGTATCCGGATGAAGACTTAGACATAAATGATTGCATTATCGAAACTATACATGGAAGGTTGGACGCCAGCGTTGACAGTCAATTGTTCAAAATCAGGCAGACGCTCATGGAAATGTTTGAAGGTGATCTTGCTTGAAAGCGGCTGATCTTATTCATAAAATCGCCAATATAGCGTCCTATCAGCAATATGGACGAGTCAAGCGGGTCGTCGGACTTATGATCGAATCTCAAGGCCCCGATTGTTCGGTAGGCGATATATGCTATATTTACCCTTCGCAAAAACAATCAGATAAGAAGATTCTGGCGGAAGTTGTCGGTTTTCGTGATGAAATGGTCATTTTAATGCCATATACTCATTTGAGTGAAATTGCGCCGGGAAGTTTAGTAGAATCTGAGGGAAAACCGTTGGAAATTAAAGTGGGTTCCGCTTTGATCGGTAAAATTGTCGATCCACTCGGTATGCCGATGGACGGTTCGGTTTTGCCTAGAGGTCTCTCGTCTATCGCAACCGATCAGGAACCGCCCAATCCTTTAAAGCGCCCTCCTATATCGGAGCGTTTGGAAGTAGGGGTTCGTGCAATTGACAGCCTGCTTACTGTAGGAAAAGGTCAGCGTGTCGGCATTTTTGCAGGCAGCGGCGTCGGTAAAAGCACATTGCTTGGCATGATTGCCCGCAATACGAAAGCGGATCTCAACGTGATCGGTCTCATCGGAGAAAGAGGAAGAGAAGTGCGGGAATTTGTTGAGCGAGATTTGGGGCCTGAAGGTTTATCTCGTTCCATTGTAGTGGCCGCCACTTCCGATCAGCCTGCCCTCATGAGGATCAAGGGGGCCTATACGGCGACAAGCATTGCAGAATATTTTCGTGATAAAGGATTCAATGTCATGTTGCTGATGGATTCTGTCACCCGCGTAGCGATGGCTCAGCGGGAAATCGGGCTTGCTACCGGAGAGCCGCCGGCGACAAAGGGTTATACGCCTAGCGTCTTTGCCATTTTGCCTAAATTGCTGGAGAGAACCGGTACTAGCGAAAAAGGAACCATCACCGCTTTTTACACGGTGCTGGTAGACGGTGATGACATGAACGAACCGATTGCAGACACCGTTCGCGGAATTTTAGACGGACATATTGTCCTGGACCGAAACCTTGCGAATAAAGGTCAATTCCCGGCCATTCATGTACTGAAAAGCATCAGCCGTCTGATGAACACGTTGGCGGAAGAAGACCACAAACATGCTGCTGCAAAAATAAGAGAAATGATGAGTACATATTTAAACGCCGAAGATTTAATTAATATCGGCGCCTACAAAAAAGGCTCATCCGAGGATATTGACAAAGCGATTGCTTATTATCCAAAAATTGTTTCCTTTTTGAAACAAGATGTGAATGAAAAGTCGACGATGGAAGAAAGTATCCGTTCGCTTATTCATTTAAGTGAAAAAGGAGACTGGCAGTAATGGGATACTATTTTAAGTTCGAAAAAATCCTGCAAATAAAAGAACGCGAAAAAGAAGAAATTCAATCGGGATATCACCGCGCCAAAAGGCAATTTGAACAAGTCGCCGAGAAATTATACGAGTTATTAAAGAAAAAGGAAGATTTACTGGCTTTTCAAGAGACCCAATTGGCATCCGGCTTTCCGGTGTATGAAATCCAGCATTATCAGTTGTTCATCAGTAATTTGGAAAAGATGATTGACTATCAGCAGCAACTGGTGATGAACGCACGAAATAGAATGTTCTGGTTTGAAAACAAGCTGAAAGAAAAGAACATAGAAGTGAAAAAATACGAAAAAATTAAAGAAAAAGAATGGCAGAAATATCAAAAGTTGTTAGGGCAGATGGAAAACAGAGAAATGGATGAACTTTCCGTTATTCAGTTTATGAATCGGAGAAACAGGTGAGTCAAATGGCAAAAAACAAGATATCCGGCAAACCAGATCAAGAAGAGAAAGAGTATAGCGCTTTTCAATGGATATTATTTGTTGGCATTATACCGCTTGTGTTTGCTGCTGTGATTGCTTATTTTGTTATGTCAGTGTCCGGTGTATCGGTTGCTGACGCTATCAAAAAAGCGGGTGGCAAAATTCCGTTTTTAGATCAAATGGCCGCTTCCCATGAGCAGAAGCAAAAGATGAATGAATATGTGCACAAAATTGCTTCCTTAGAAAAAGAAGTGAAAAAAAAGCAATCGAAAATTGATCAATTGCAAAACCAGCTGGATTCTGCCAATTCAAAAATGGAGGATCTGCAAGTAGAAAATGATCGACTAAATATTGAAATGGAAAATCTCTCGAAGCAAAAACAAGCAGCCAATAAAGCTCAAATGAGCAAAAACGTTGCGAAAACATACGAAACGATGTCGCCTCAAAATGTAGCGGCCATATTAATGAAAATGACGGATGAACAAGCGGTCAGCATTTTGTCACAGCTGAATACGGACCAACAAGCTCAAGTGTTGGAAAAACTCCCGCCAGATACAGCCGCCAAATACACAAGATTGTTGGCCAATCCGTAATGACATTTCTTCTGTATCGATGGGAACTGGAAAGGAGGTGAGGGTTTGAATGCAGGGATGAAACAAATGCCCTTGTTGGGGAGCATGATCCCCTTTTCGAACAAAAACGGGGTCAGTTTAAATGCAGAAATGATGAAAATGCCATTGTTGGGTGCGGTCCAATCAACGGCTGCATTAGAGTTGCCTGATTTCCAAATGGCTGAAGGCTCACCGTTTGCTGCTTTGTTCAGCCAAGTTATGGAAGAAAGCGGAAAGGGATCAAAGTCCGTTATCACACCGCAGCAAAACAATGCGTCTTCGCAAGACTGGATCGCTCGTGTTTTGCAGATTCTTGAGGGCAGTCAAGGCTCGGGTGAGGGTTTGGAAAAATCGTCCATCGAGTGGCAAGGCGAATCGTTAAAAGATCTAGTGTTGCCGTCTGAATTATTACAAAAGGCTCAAGCTGTGGTTTCAGATGCCCTCCACAAATGGCTGGGATCAGGAGCGCCTGACATCGAACAAAACGATTCAAAGATACAAAAGGATTCTGTTGAACAATTGATCGCAGTGTTAGAAGGGCTAGTCGCTTTACCCATCGATCAGTGGAAAAAACTAGATCCAAATGTAATGGTGCCACTGTTCGCAGCGGCAAAACAGCTAACGAACCTCGACAGTAAAGCACAGTTATCACCGAATGTATCAGAGTCTGTGCACTGGATTCAAAAGCTTTTAAGTGAAATCAGCCAAAAAGCGGAGACGGAAACGGTTGAAGCCGATAACCAGCAGCTGGCCATTTTGAAAAAGGCTTATTCCCATTATGTTCAACCGCAAACGCAAACGACAGATGGAGAAAAGGAACTGTCAGGACTTGAATCGGTCGCTAAATGGGGAGAGAGTGCAAAGGAAATTCAGCCGTTGAATGAACATGAAGCGTCTTTTAATTCTTCATTGCAGTCCAATACGGCTAAGGCCGGGGAAACGATTTCAGTTCCGTTGCAATCAAATCCGAAACTGATGAACTTGCAGCAGTTTATTGATAAATTTAGACAGATCTTAGAAAAGTCGCAATTTGCTAAACAACCGAATGCGAATACTTTAATGATTAAATTGTATCCAGAGAATTTGGGGACGCTGCGGATTGAGCTGCAGCAAAAAGATGGCGTTGTAACAGCGCGAATTTTGGCTTCCGCTCAAACCGTTAAAGAATTGATTGATTCTAATATAGCTTCTTTAAAACAGGCATTCACTCAACAAAATATTTCCGTAGATAAAGTGGAGATCGTGTTTCATCCGCCTGAATTAGACACATATCATCGCGATTCATCTGAAGGCGGGCGCCAAGAACAGCGGCAGCAGCCGCAAAAACAAAAGGACGATGAAAAAGAATCCGACCGTTCCTTTGAAGAACTACTCATTAATATGGAAGTTTAGGTGAGAATATGGGAAATACCATTGATCCAAGCCTTTATTTACCGACGACTAATAATCAATCCAATACGAATGGAAAAGACAATTCGATTTTAGGAAAAGATGATTTCTTAAAACTGTTAATGGCCGAGATGCAAAATCAAGATCCTTTGAGTCCGATGGACAATAATGAGATGATCGGCCAAATGGCGCAATTTTCGACGTTGGAACAAATCACGAATTTGGCTGCTTCTTTTGAGAAACTTTTGAACATGGAGCAGCAAAATCAATATATTGCTTACAGTTCTTTTGTCGGGAAAAACGTCACTTATCACAAACTGGAAGACAGCGATGATCCAAATGGAGACCCGGTGGTAAAAGAAGGACATGGAGTGGTATCATCCGTACGATTTACAGGAGATAGCGTTGAGTTTGTGTTAACGGATGGCACAGTATTGGAGCCTGCCAATATTTCAGAAATTCAAGCATCGTCTGAAACTCCTAGTACGGATGAAACCTGAAAAAGTCTGTGCATGGCTCAATAATATGGAAACTATCATCATTTGAAGCTAGAAACTAAATGAATGATGATAGAACGACCTCTTGTTATGGAATGCTTGAGACAAGCGATGAACTGTCGCAGAAAATCGGAAAGGGGAAATGTGATATGCTTCGATCCATGTACTCGGGAATCGGCGGAATGAAAAATTTCCAAACGAAACTCGATGTCATCGGGAACAATATTGCCAACGTCAACACTTATGGCTTTAAAAAAGGACGTACGATTTTTAAAGACCTCGTCAGCCAGGAAATTTCCGGGGCAAGTGCTCCAGTGGCTGGGGCAGTAGGAGGAACAAATCCGAAACAAGTCGGTTTGGGCTCTACACTTGGTGCTATCGATACAGTGCAAACGCAAGGAAGCTTGCAGACTACCGGCAGGACGCTTGATTTGGCCATTTCCGGTGATGGATTTTTTATTGTACGTGATGGAACGAATGATTACTTAACTAGAGCCGGAAACTTTTATCTCGATAAAAATGGAGATCTTGTGAATGAAGATGGGCTATATGTAATGGGTATGGGTGACAAAAAAATTAATATTCCCACTTCAGCTAAATCGATTAGTATAGGTGCTGATGGAACAGTTACTTATGTAGATGATTCGGACACTCTAAAAACGGCAGGGCAAATCGCATTGGCTAAGTTGCCCAACCCCGAAGGTTTAGAAAAGGTTGGAAATAACCTTTATCAGGTCACAACGAATTCAGGCAATATGAATAGTAATGCACCAGGAACAAAGGGAGCAGGAAAAATTGTTCCCGGTGCTTTGGAAATGTCCAATGTCGATTTATCTGAGGAATTCACGGAAATGATTGTGGCCCAACGCGGCTTTCAAGCCAATTCAAGAATTATTACGACTTCGGACCAAATTTTGGAAGAGTTGGTCAATCTAAAACGATAGAATACGAGTTTTTTAGCAAGGGAGGGAGGGGCCGCAGGCTCTTAGCGGCCCTCTGACAGTATGATTACATTAACGCGCTTAAATGGAAGGCCCTTTCAGTTAAACGCACTTTACATAGAAACGATCGAAGCTTTTCCGGATACGACGATTACGTTAACGAATGGGCGCAAATATGTAGTGAAAGAATCCAAAGATCAGGTGCAAAAGCTGGTGCTGGATTTTTATCGGAGCATTCAGCTGTTCGGAAAATTGGATAAGGAGGTGTCTGGCGATGGGGAATGAAGCGGTTAGCCAAGGTCGAAATAAAATGCTGACCATTATGCTCATTATTTTAACCGTCATCACATTGGCCGGGGCTGTTGCGCTGGTGATCATGTTAAAGTCGAACAGCGGGCATCAAGGAAAAGAACCGGATATTGATCAAGTTCTGGAATGTTCCGTCGATGTACCGGAAATTACAACCAATTTGGCTTCGAACGACTTCATCCGCATTTCCTTTAAAATTCAAACCGACAGCAAAAAAGCAAAAGAAGAACTCGAAAAACGTGATTTTCAAACAAAGGACATCATTATAGAATTATTATCCGGGATGAGAGCGGAAGATTTGAAAGGAGCAGCCGGAAAAGAAAAGCTGGCGGAAATGTTGAAATCAAGATTAAACGAGGTGATGCAGGAAGGAAAAATCGTCAAAGTGTACATTACCTCCTATATCATCCAACAATCTTGATGGAACCGTAAGGAGGTGAAGCTCTTTGTCGGAGGAAGTATTATCCCAAAGTGAAATTGATGCTCTTTTGTCGGCTCTATCTGCCGGGGAAATGAATGCGGATGAATTAAAAAAAGAAGAAGAAGAAAAAAAGGTTAAAGTATACGACTTTAAACGAGCGCTGCGGTTTTCAAAAGATCAAATCCGCAGTTTAACTCGGGTTCATGAAAACTTTTCACGGTTATTGACGACGTTTTTTTCTGCTCAGCTGCGAACTTATGTACAAATATCTGTTGCTTCAGCGGACCAAATTCCTTATGAAGAATTTATACGATCAATCCCTAATTTGACGATCTTAAACGTATTTGAGGTTCCGCCGTTAGATGGAAGGATTATTATGGAAATTAATCCGAATATCGCCTATGCGCTGGTTGATCGTTTGCTGGGAGGAAGAGGATCAGGAGAAAGTAAAATTGAAAAATTGACGGAAATCGAAACAAATATTATGTCAAACATGTTTGAACGAGCTTTTTATCATTATCGGGAAGCATGGGAAAACATTGTTGAAATCAATCCGTCCTTGACTGAATTTGAAGTAAATCCACAGTTTTTACAAATGATTTCGCCCAATGAAACCGTCGTGGTCATTTCTTTGAACACGGTCATTGGCGAAGTGATGGGCATGATCAATATTTGTATCCCTCATGTAGTGTTGGAACCTATTCTTCCGAAATTATCCGTACACTATTGGATGCAAACATCTGAAAAAAAAGAGCGCAAGCCCGGGGAATTGGAGATTTTAGAAAAGAATCTACGAAATGCGCAAATTCCGGTGACGGCAGAACTGGGAACTTCTGAGATTACGATTGAGGAATTTTTAACGTTGGATGTGGGAGATGTCATCAGACTGGATAGAAAAATCGATGAGCCATTGATAATCAAAACAGGGGATGTTCCTAAATTTATCGGCCAACCGGGAAGAGTCAACAAACAACTGGCTGTGCAAATTATAGATTCCATTGAGGGGGGAGAAAACGATGAAAAATGATGACATGCTCTCGCAGGATGAGATTGACGCTTTGCTGAAAGGAACTGTGAATGACGCAGAAGCTCCGAATCAAGAGATAGACGATGTGGAAACGCAACAAGAAAAACAAGAACAACAGGAAATGATACATACGGAAGATTATTTAACGCCGGTTGAAGAAGATGCCTTGGGTGAAATCGGCAATATCTCGTTCGGTAGCTCGGCAACAGCCTTGTCCAGTCTATTAAACCAAAAAGTAGATATTACCACACCTTCTGTTTCGATTATCCCTCGGAGCAAAATTCAGGATGAATTTCCTCATCCGTATGTTGCGATATTGGTAGAATATCGCGATGGGTTTGCCGGAGTGAATCTTTTAGTGATAAAACAGCAAGACGCCGCGATCATTGCGGATCTCATGCTAGGGGGAACTGGTGAGAATCCAAGCGAAACTTTGGATGACATCAAACTAAGCGCCGTCCAGGAAGCAATGAACCAAATGATGGGTTCGGCGGCCACGTCCATGTCGACCATCTTCCAAAAGCGTGTAGATATTTCCCCGCCTTCGCTCGTCTTAATGGACTTAAAAAACGGAGAAGGATCTGACGCTATACCTGATCACGAACTGTTCGTCAAAGTCTCCTTCCGTTTAACGATTGGAAACTTAATTGATTCCAATATCATGCAATTATTGCCGATTTCATTTGCCAAAAGTCTTGTAGAAGAATTGGTGAACCCTTCAACCGATGGGGAAGAGCCGCAAATGGCAAATGAAGAAAACGCATCAGATAAAAATTCTGTTCAAAAAGGAACAATCGCTGAGGGAAGGAAAGAGACTGCGTCGAAAACCGACCGACCACAACCCGATGTTCAGAAAGAAGAGAATGTAGGAAAAAGCAGGAAAACGGAACCGATGGTTCATGTGGAGCCTGCCGCTTTTGCGGAATTTCAGCCGACAACCGCACCTTCTGTTGAAACAAGAAATTTAGATTTATTGCTTGATATTCCTTTAAATGTGACTGTCGAGCTTGGAAGAACCGTGCGCACGGTAAAGGATATTCTGGAACTTTCCTCCGGCTCTATCATTGAGCTCGATAAACTGGCAGGGGAACCGGTGGATATATTGGTCAATAATAGGTTGATAGCAAAGGGCGAAGTTGTGGTTATAGATGAAAATTTCGGTGTTCGTATAACGGAAATACAAAGCCAAAGTGAACGCATTCATCAATTAAAATAATCATTTGAGGAGGAATGAAAATGGGAAATCGTATTTTAGTTGTAGATGATGCAGCTTTTATGAGAATGATGATCAAAGATATTTTAACGAAAAACGGTTATGAAGTGGTTGGAGAAGCGGCCGATGGAAATCAAGCCGTGGAAAAATATAAAGAGTTGCAGCCGGATCTTGTAACGATGGATATTACGATGCCTGACATGGATGGAATTGAAGCGTTAAAAGCGATAAAAGCGATTGATGCCAATGCGAAAGTCATTATGTGTTCGGCCATGGGACAGCAGGCTATGGTCATTGATGCGATTCAAGCCGGAGCAAAAGACTTTATCGTCAAGCCTTTCCAAGCGGATCGGGTGATAGAAGCAATTAAAAAGACGCTTGGTTAATGTTAAGAAGGTGCTTTCGATTGAATCTGGAACGAGTCAAAAAGTGTTTGATCATATTCATTAGCCTGTTTCTCTTGGGTATTGGCGGAACATCTGTCACTGCCGCGGGAACTTTGAGCGGAAACGTAAAAGATTGTATCGAACATCCTGATAAATGTCAGGATTCAGGAACATCTAAAAAAGAAAAAAGCACTGCGACGGACGATATTTCCGGAGTCAGTGCTTGGGATTATGCAAGAATGCTGTTCGCGCTCCTTTTTGTGATTGTATTAATCTACTTTTTAATCAAATTTATCAATAAAAAAAGCCAAACTTATCAAGATTCGAAGCTGATCCAGCATTTGGGCGGTTCTCCTCTTGGAGGAAACCGCTCCATCCAATTGGTAAAGGTGGGAGAACGCATTTTTATTCTGGGAGTTGGTGAAAACATAGAACTGCTGAAAGAAATCAACGACCAAGAAGAATATAAACAGCTTTTGCAAGTTTACAATCAACAAAAGGATCTATTGCTGGATACGAAAGATATTTTTACGGTCGCTTTGAGAAAATGGCAGGAGAGAAAACAAAAAGCGGTCAAAAAAGGTGGTTCAGCGCCTTTTAAAAGTGTGCTTGAAAAGCAGTTAAACGAAATAAAAACTTCAAGGGAGCAAGCGCTCCAGCAGCTGGAAACCAAGGAGAAGAAGTCTGATGAATGAATTTATGCATTATTTTAATAACAGCTCCCCGGAAAATGTGTCATTGTCGGTAAAACTGCTTCTTCTTTTGACCGTTTTATCGCTGGCGCCGAGTATTTTGATTTTAATGACTTGTTTTACGCGCATCATCATTGTGCTGTCTTTTGTCCGTACTGCCTTGGGAACGCAACAGATGCCGCCGAACCAAGTATTGGTGGGCCTTGCTTTGTTTTTGACTTTTTTTATCATGACGCCGGTGTTTCAACAGGTCAATAAAGAAGCTTTGACTCCTCTTTTTAAAAATGAAATCAATCTGGAAGAAGCTTATGATCGGGCGAGCGTCCCTTTTAAAGACTTTATGAGTCGATACACGAGAGAAAAGGATTTGGACTTATTTTTGCAATATTCGAATGCGAAACGGCCAAAAAGCATAGAGGATATACCGTTAACTGCGCTTGTGCCGGCGTTTGCGATCAGCGAGTTGAAAACGGCGTTTCAAATGGGATTTATGCTTTTTATTCCTTTTCTTGTCATCGATATGGTGGTGTCCAGTGTACTCATGTCTATGGGGATGATGATGCTTCCTCCGATTATGATTTCATTGCCATTTAAAATATTATTATTCGTTCTTGTCGATGGCTGGCATTTAGTGATTGAGTCGCTTTTACAAAGTTATAAGTAGGTGAAGAGTACATGAATCCCGAAATGGTCATTTCTCTCGCAGAAAAAGGAGTTTATATGATTTTGATTCTATCCGGTCCGATCATGCTGATTGGGCTCATTGTCGGACTTGTCGTGAGTATTTTTCAAGCAATGACTCAAATTCAAGAACAAACACTCGCTTTCATTCCTAAAATTGTGGCGATGCTGGTTGGATTGGTATTTTTTGGTCCTTGGATGCTGACTCATATGATTTCTTATACTTCGCAAATTTTATCGAATTTAACACAGTTTGTGGGATGATGGCATGGATCAGCTAGTTCCGAAATTCTCCGTGTTTCTTCTCATTTTTGTCCGGGTAGCGTCTTTTTTTGTGACCGTGCCGCTTTTTTCGTATCGGACCATTCCGGCCATACATCGGGTGGGCGTTTCTTTCGCTCTTTCTTGGATGATGTACTATACCATGAATACTGCGCCGATTGCGATAGATGGCGCCTACTTTTTATTAATATTAAAAGAGATGCTTGTCGGTCTGTTGATTGGATTTACAGCTGCGTTGGTGATGGCGGCGGTTCAAGTAGCCGGAGCTCTCATTGATTTTCAGATGGGGTTTACCATTGCCAATGTCATTGATCCTCACACAGGAATGCAAAGTCCGATCATGGGACAATATTTTTACATGTTTGCTCTGCTTTTTTTGCTTTCTGTAAACGGGCATCATCTTCTCTTGGACGGAATTTATTACAGTTATCAGCTCATACCGCTGGAACAAGGGAAGTTTTCGCTTGGCAGCAGCTCTTTTGCGCAGTATATGATTCATGCTTTCCAATCCATGTTTGTCATCGCCTTTCAAATGGCCGTTCCGGTGGTTGCATCCCTATTTCTAGTCGACGTCGCGTTGGGGATTATTGCCCGCACCGTTCCGCAGATGAATATTTTTGTTGTCGGATTTCCTGTGAAGATTGCCGTGGCTTTTATTGTCATGATCGTGGTGATGAGTGCCATTTTCGCGGTGGTGCAACATTTATTTGAAATGATGCTATACGCGATGAGAGATGTGATGAAAATCATCGGAGGGACGTAAAGTGAGATTATTGACCGTTGATTTGCAGTTTTTTGCGGGGGAGAAAACGGAAAAAGCCACACCCAAAAGAAGGGAAGAAGCGAAGAAGAAAGGTCAAGTGGCAAAAAGCCAAGAGGTCGTTACGGCAATCAATCTGTTGGCTGTTTTTTCCTCGCTCTATTTTGCTTCTTCTTTTCTTGGCGATATTGTGAGGCGGCTCTTTTCACGTTCTTTTCAAGATTATATGCTCATGCCTATTACGGAAGGAAACTTAAAATCCATCGTTTTAGATGTATTGAAAGATTTTGCATATATGGTCGGCCCTTTTCTGCTTGTCGCATTAGTGGGAAGTTTAGCCGCCAATTATCTGCAAGTTGGGTTTTTGTTTACGACGGAGACGTTGGTTCCCAAGCTGGAAAAAATCGATCCTATGAAAGGATTTCAAAGGATTTTTTCGATTAAGGCACTAGTAGAGTTACTGAAGTCCATTTTAAAAATTTCCATTGTCGGAACCGTGACCTTTGTGATTTTGTGGATGAATATGGACAGAGTACTTGGCCTGTCTTTTGAGTCATTGTCCGATTCATTGAAAACGGTAGGAACGTTAACGGTGCAAATGGGAATTTCTGCTTCGATCGCTCTGTTGTTTTTGGCCTTGTTTGATTATCTTTATCAGAAATACGATTTTGAAAAAAGCATTCGAATGTCAAAGCAAGACATTAAAGATGAATATAAAAACTCAGAAGGCGACCCGCAAATCAAATCACGGATTAAGCAAAGACAACGGGAAATGGCGATGAGAAGAATGATGCAAGAAGTGCCTAACGCAGACGTCGTAATCACCAATCCAACTCATTTTGCCGTTGCGCTGAAATATGAAGAGGAGAAAATGGATGCGCCGGTTGTAGTCGCTAAAGGGGCAGATTATTTGGCGCAAAAGATTAAGGCCATCGCCAAAGAGAATCATGTTGAAACGGTTGAAAACCGTCCGTTGGCAAGGGCTCTGTACACCCAGGTGGAAATTGGAGAGAGGATACCGGAAGAATTTTTCAAAGCGGTCGCTGAAATTTTGGCGTATGTGTACCGATTAAAAAATAAAGTGTAGGTCTTATTGAAAGTTGGGAGAGAACATCATGAAGGTAAGAGATTTTTCGGTGTTACTGGGAGTCATTTTAATCGTCGCAATGCTTATTATTCCTTTTCCTTCATGGCTATTAAGCATTTTGATTATCCTGAACATATCTCTTGCGTTATTGGTGCTGTTAACAACCATGAATATGAATGAAGCGCTCCAATTTTCCGTATTTCCGTCTTTGCTGCTTCTATTAACCTTATTTCGATTAGGTTTAAACGTGTCGACAACGCGTTCTATTTTGAGCAAAGGGGAGGCAGGAGGCGTTGTCGAAACGTTTGGAACGTTTGTTGTCGGCGGAAATTTGGTTGTTGGTTTAGTCGTGTTCCTCATATTAATCATTATTCAGTTTGTTGTCATCACGAGAGGAGCAGAACGCGTTTCTGAAGTGGCAGCACGTTTTACTTTAGATGCTATGCCGGGTAAACAGATGGCCATTGACGCGGATTTAAATGCAGGAATGATATCGGAGCAGGAAGCGCGGGAACGACGTGAAAATATTTCACGGGAAGCAGATTTTTACGGAGCGATGGATGGTGCGACTAAATTTGTAAAAGGCGATGCGATCGCCGGTATTATTATCGTCATCATTAACTTGATTTTTGGAATGGTCATTGGCATGGTCCAGCAAGGTATGGGGTTTCAAGATGCAGCCAATCATTATTCATTGTTGACAGTGGGGGACGGAATTGTCAGCCAGATACCGGCATTATTAATTTCCACCGCTACTGGCATCATTGTCACTCGAACCGCTTCAAACAGCAATCTTGGCGAAGATGTAATGTCTCAATTGTTATCCTATCCTAAAATGTTATATGTTACGGCCGGTACCATTTTTTTGCTTGGAATTGCCACGCCTATTAATGATTTGCTGACGATTCCGGTTGCGGCGCTGCTTGCGATCGGAGGATACAGGCTTCAAAAAGTTCCGGATGAGCCGGTGGAAACGGAAGAGGTTCAAGAAGAGAACGAAGCAGAAGAATTGCGGCGGCCCGAAAATGTCGTCAATTTATTAAATATTGACCCGATTGAATTTGAATTTGGCTATGGACTTATCCCTCTTGCCGATGCAAACCAAGGCGGCGACTTGCTTGATCGGATTGTGATGATCCGAAGACAGCTGGCCATGGAATTGGGGATTATTCTTCCGGTTGTGCGCATCAGAGATAATATTCAATTAGCCCCGAATGAATACAGAATTAAAATTAAAGGAAATGAAGTGGCCAAAGGAGAGTTGTTTCTTGATCACTATTTGGCCATGAATTCCGGCGAAGAAGAGGATTCGATTGAAGGAATTGATACGATTGAGCCTTCATTCGGTCTTCCTGCCAAATGGATTACGGAAGAAGTAAAAGATCAAGCAGAAATGCTGGGCTATACTGTCGTCGACCCACCGAGTGTTGTTTCCACTCATTTAACGGAAGTATTGAAAGCAAATGCCCATGATTTGCTCGGAAGACAAGAAACGCAGCAATTGATTGACCATATGAAAGAAACGTATCCTGTTCTTGTTGAAGAAGTAACACCGAATCCTTTATCCGTTGGAGACATACAAAAAGTGTTGGCAAAACTGTTAAAAGAAAATATTTCGATACGCAATCTGCCGATCATTTTTGAAACGCTAGCCGATTACGGCAAATTAACATCCGACACCGATTTGTTAACCGATCATTTAACGGAAGTATTGAAAGCAAATGCCCATGATTTGCTCGGAAGACAAGAAACGCAGCAATTGATTGACCATATGAAAGAAACGTATCCTGTTCTTGTTGAAGAAGTAACACCGAATCCTTTATCCGTTGGAGACATACAAAAAGTGTTGGCAAAACTGTTAAAAGAAAATATTTCGATACGCAATCTGCCGATCATTTTTGAAACGCTAGCCGATTACGGCAAATTAACATCCGACACCGATTTGTTAACCGAGTATGTTCGTCAAGCTTTATCACGACAAATTACCAATCAATATGCCGATGAAGGAACCATCAAAGTGATCACTTTGTCAGCGCAGGTGGAAAAATTGATCGCTGATAGTGTACAACAAACTGAGCATGGAAATTATTTGTCGATCGACCCGGTCAATTCGCAAAAATTAATAGAAGCCGTTTCAAAAAAAGTAGAAGAAGTTTCTATCATGCAGCAAATGCCGGTCATTTTATGTTCTCCGGCAATTCGAATGTTTGTAAGGCAGCTGTTGGAAAGATATTTTCCACGATTACCGATCCTATCTTTCAACGAACTTGAACCAAATGTGGAAGTACAAAGCGTCGGGGTGGTGACCATCGAATGAAAGTGAAGAAATTTATAGCCCCTTCCATGCCGGAAGCCATGAAAAAAATTAGAAAGGAGTTAGGCGAGCACGCTGTTATTCTGAATTCCAAGATTACGTACGGTGGAGGCTTTCTCGGTTTTTTTAAAAAGAAACAATTTGAAGTGATTGCCGCTGTGGATCCTGAACTGGAAATGATGGAAAGGATGGAAGCGGAACAGCCGAAAATGCCTCTCCATGTTTCAGAACGGCAAAAGCAAGCTGACCACGGCGAAAATCAACAGCTCAAACAGGAATTAGAAGAATTAAAGTCGATGATCGCTCTTTTGACATCAAAAGAGGATCGTTCCAAATACCCGGAAATGATTCATTCCATTCTGTCAGAATTGGAGCAAAAAGAAATCGGATCCGACCATGTGCGAACCATCGGGGACGAGCTATATGCGTTTTATATTGAATCCAAGGGCGAAGTGAGCGAAACAGAAATACGCAAACGAGCCATTGATTACTTAAAAAGAAAACTTCAATCCGTTCAAACCGACAACCCGCTATTTGCTAAAAAATATATCAATGTTGTCGGGCCGACCGGCGTGGGAAAAACGACTACGTTGGCGAAATTGGCGGCAAAAGCAGTGCTGGAATACAAGAAAAAAATTGCTTTTATCACCACGGATACTTTCCGAATTGCCGCGATTGAACAATTAAAAACTTATGCCAATTTGCTGAACGTGCCTGTAGAGGTTGTTTATAATTCTGCTGATTTTGAAAAGGCGACGCAAAAATTTTTGGATTATGACCTCGTTTTGATTGACACGGCGGGACGTAATTATCGGGAAAATCAGTATATCGACCAATTAAAAGAAATCATTCCGGTCCGTGAAGAGATGGAGACATATCTTGTGCTGGCTCTTACGTCCAAAGCAGAAGATTTGGAAGAAGTAATAGAAAAATTTCAAGACCTTCCATTTGATCAATTTATTTTTACGAAATTAGATGAAACAAAGCGAAAAGGCTCATTGTTCAATCTTGTTTGCAAGTACAGGAAAAAAGTAGGATTCCTGGCGAATGGACAAAACGTCCCGGACGATTTATTGACTGGCAATCCTGAAATCATTTTGAAAGAAATATTGAGGGAGTAAGCATATGAAAGACCAAGCAGAAGGATTAAGGCTGAAATTGAGAGAGTTGCATCAGTCACCCGCTAAAACGGCTGCCGTGATCAGCGGTAAAGGGGGCGTGGGAAAGTCCAATATTTCTGTGAACATAGCTGTCATTTTGGCGCAGTTAGGAAAAAAAGTTTTATTGTTTGATTTGGATATTGGCATGGCGAATATTCATATTTTATCAGGTATTAGTGCGGATCGCTCGATTGTAGATTTTATAGAAAACGGATACGAATTGAAGGATCTGATCATTTCCGGTCCGGGGGGCTTTTCCTACATATTCGGCGGTTCTGGTCTTGGGCGTCTTCTTGAATGGTCTGAGAATGATTTTCAACGTTGGATCGAGTCCGTAGCAAAATTGCAGTGGGAATATGATTATATTTTGTTTGATATGGGGGCCGGAGCATCAAAAGAAAGCTTGGAGCTGTTGATGTCTGTTGATGATTTATTGGTGATCACGACCCCTGAACCGACTGCTGTGACAGACGCGTATTCCATGATGAAATATATTCAAATAAGAGATCAAGACAAACATTTTTATTTGATTTGCAATCGTGCTGAATCCAATCAAGAAGGACAAGTCACGCTCGAACGTATATCGATGGCCATGGAGAAATTTTTGCATAAAGAGGTTTCAAAACTTGGAATATTGCCTGAAGATAAAATCGTAAAGAATGCAGTCGCAAGCCAGACACCTTTCTTTTTATACAATCCTTATTCCAGTATTTCCCGCTCATTAAAATCGATCGTGGAAATTTATTTGTCCCAATCGAACGCAATGGGAACCATCCAAAAGGGTCGTTTTATTGGGAAGCTTCGCCAGTTTTTTCTGAAAGGCAGTGTTGGAGATGGATAAAAAGAAAGTACTCATAGTAGATGATTCCGCATTCATGAGAAAATTGATCTCGGACTTTGTTTCCGAACATCCTGAATTGGAAGTGGTCGGGACAGCTAGAAACGGAAAAGATGCCATAGAAAAAGTGAAGACGTTATGTCCGGATGTCGTCACGATGGACATCGAAATGCCAGTCATGAACGGACTTGAAGCGCTAAAATGGATCATCAGCCATTATCAGCTGCCGGTTGTAATGCTGTCGAGTACGATGAAGGAAGGAACAGAAAATGCGATTAAAGCCCTTGAAAATGGAGCTTTTGATTTTGTGGCAAAGCCGTCCGGACCGATTTCGCTGGATCTGGATAAGGTAAAAAATGAATTGATCTCGAAACTTTTGCTGGCTTCAAAGGTAAAAAAAGGAACGAAAAGCAACGTGCGGGTCCATACAGACGAGATGGATCGCGGCCTAATGACGTCCAATAGGGAGTCGGAGTTAAACCATTGGAGTACGAAAGAATATGCAAAAAGTTTAGTGCTAATTGGCACTTCCACCGGTGGACCGAGAGCGCTTCAAGAAGTGCTGCCGCAACTGCCAAAGGAAATTGGAGCGCCTATTCTAATCGTTCAACACATGCCTCCAGGATTTACAAAATCCTTGGCTGATCGTTTGAATCAACTGTCACGCATCTACGTTAAAGAAGCGGAAGACGGTGAGCTGTTGAAAAAAGGAGTTGCCTATATTGCCCCCGGGAATTTTCATATGAAAATCAAGGAGGTAGGAAGGTCTCTTGCCATCTCGCTTGATCAATCTCCCCGAATGAATGGTCACAAGCCTTCTGTAGATGTTCTTTTTGAGTCAGCTAGCAAATTGGAATTTTATAAAAAAATTGCCGTTATTTTAACTGGAATGGGTTCAGATGGGACTTATGGTCTGATAAAATTAAAAGAAAAAGGCAATGTACATACCATCGCTGAGTCTAAAGACTCATGCGTTGTATTTGGAATGCCAAAATCTGCAATTGAAGCGAATGTCATTGATGAAGTGAAACCGATTCAAGATATCGCTCAATCAATCTTAAAATATTTGTCTTAGGAAGAGGTGGAACAGATGGAAACGACTCAATATCTTGAAATATTCATAGAAGAAAGCAAAGAGCATTTGCAAGCTATTAATGAAAATCTTCTTGAGCTTGAAAAAAACCCGGAAGATATGGAGATCGTCAATGAGGTATTCCGGTCTGCCCATACTTTAAAGGGAATGTCCGCCACAATGGGATTTGAAGATTTAGCAAACCTCACTCATAAAATGGAAAATGTTCTGGATGCCATCCGCAACCATAAAATAAAAGTTACAACAGACGTATTAGATGTTGTCTTTGCTTCGGTGGATGATTTGGAGGCCATGATTCAAGATATTGCTTCTGGTGGAGATGGCAAAAGAAATGTAGAGGAGATAGTGGCACGGCTTAAAGCGATTGAAAGCGGATCGAACGTCGAAAAGAAGGAGAAAAGTGAAGTCCGGGAGCCAAGCCATTCAAGTGAAGGGAATTCTGTGCAATATGACGAATTTGAAACAACCGTTATTCAGCAGTCAAAAGAACAAGGATTTTCCTGTTACGAAGTGATCGTTACATTAAAGGAAGACTGTCTGTTAAAAGCGGCACGGGTTTATATGATTTTTGAAGTTCTTGAAAAATGCGGAGAAATCATTAAATCTGTTCCTGCAGTAGAAGAGTTGGAAGAAGAGCATTTTGATCATCGATTTACGGTAACGATTGTGACGAAAGACGAAGCTTCTGAGATTGAAAAGAAAGTGATGAAAGTTTCAGAAGTAGAAAAAGTGGTCGTTCAGCCTTTTGCAGATTCTCCAAAACAAGCCAGCGACCATTCAAAAGAAACAGATCATTCCGACAAGGAGGAAAAGAAAAAGGCCTCTGCAGAAAAAAACGCGAAAGATCATCAAGCAGATGGAGGCAAACAAAGAAAATCCAAAAATGTTTCCAATAAAACGATTCGTGTCAACATCGAACGTTTGGACAGCTTGATGAATTTATTTGAAGAACTGGTGATTGACCGCGGACGACTTGAGCAAATCTCCCGTGAGTTAAATCACCCTGAATTGACTGAAACAGTGGAACGGATGTCCAGAATTTCCGGAGACTTGCAAAATATTATTTTAAATATGCGGATGATTCCGGTTGAAACGGTATTTAATCGTTTCCCGCGGATGGTTCGTAAACTAGCCCGCGAATTAGATAAACAAATTAATTTAGAAATCATCGGGGCGGAAACGGAGCTGGACCGGACGGTTATAGATGAAATCGGTGATCCGCTTGTCCACTTGCTCAGAAATGCTGTCGATCATGGAATTGAAACGAAAGAAGAAAGAAAAGCGAAGGGGAAACCGATAGAAGGTACAGTAAAGTTAAAAGCCTATACAAGCGGAAACCATGTTTTCATTGAAGTGGAGGATGATGGAGCGGGAATCAACCGTGAGAAAGTATTAAAAAAAGCCATTGATAAAGGAATTGTATCTCAAGAGGAAGCGGAGAAATTAACGGACAGTGAAGTATTTGGCCTCATTATGGAATCCGGTTTTTCGACAGCCGACCGTATTACGGATATTTCCGGAAGAGGTGTGGGACTTGATGTAGTCAAGACGACGATTGAATCGATTGGCGGATCCATCAATATCAACTCAGTTGAAGGCAAAGGTTCCGTCTTTTCTATTCAGCTGCCGCTGACACTCTCTATTATTTCAGTCATGCTGATCGAAGTAGGAAATGAAAAATATGCCATACCGTTATCCTCCATAATCGAAACAGCCATTATCAAAAAAGAAGACATCTTAAGTGCGCATAGTAAAAAAGTCATTGATTTTAGAGGGAAAGTCGTGCCTCTTCTCTTTTTGGAAAAGCTCTTCGAGGTACCGAAAGAAGAGGCGGAAGATGATTACTTGTCAGTTGTCATCGTCCGAAAAGGCGACAAAATGGCGGCATTGGTCGTGGATTCTTTTATTGGGCAGCAAGAAGTGGTATTGAAAAGTCTCGGGAATTATCTAACGAACGTATTTGCCATATCCGGAGCGACTATTTTAGGAGACGGTCAAGTAGCATTAATCATTGATTGTAACGCACTAATCAAATAGGGAAGGGGAGAGAAAAAATGAGCAAAATATCAGCACCTTCTGTTCTGAAGGTTATTGCCTTTCAATTAGGCGACAACGAATATGCGCTGCCAATCCATCAAGTCCAATCCATCGAAAGATTGATGCCTATTACTCGAGTACCTAAGACGGTCCCGTTTATCAAAGGTGTGATCAATTTAAGGGGAGTGGTCACCCCGATCATTGATTTAAGAACACGATTTGGGCTTCCCGAAAAAGAGTTTGATGATGGTACAAGAATTATTGTTGCGACGCTTAATGAAATGGAAGTAGGGTTCATTGTGGACGGAGCGAATGATGTGTTAGATATTTCCGAAGAGTTCATCGAACCCCAGCCTGAAATGGTAGGGGAAATTGAAGCAGAATATATCACGGGTGTTGTCAAATGGGAAAAAAGGCTTCTTATTTTATTAAGTCTTGAAAAAATTCTAGAAAAATAAGGATGAAAGCTGATGAGTTACTTAGATCGGATACAAAACGCTCATTTAGACACGTTCAAGGAAATTGGAAATATCGGGGCGGGCCATGCAGCCACTGCTTTGTCCACTTTGATGAATAAAAAAATAAATATGGTGGTTCCCACTGTACAAATTCTTCACTTTGATGACGTGATGGAAATGGCGGGCGGACCGGACAACATTGTAGCAAGCGTTTTTTTGCGGATTGAAGGAGATATTGAAGGAAGCATGTTTTTCGTCCTCCAGCTGGAACAGGCAGCACTTTTTATACAAAAGCTGACTGGCGACCAATCTTTTTCTTTTGACCATCCGCCCTATTCGGAAATGGCTTTATCGGCGCTTCAAGAATTAGGAAATATTTTGTCCGGTTCGTATTTGTCTGCTTTGGGAGATTTTACGGGTCTGCATGTTTTTCCGTCCGTACCCGCCTTGGCCATTGATATGGTGGGAGCCGTAATGAGTGATGGATTGTTTGAAATATCCCAATACAGCGATTATGCCATTTTTATTGACACGACTTTGAAAGAAGCAGATGGAAAAGCCTCTGATTCCGTGAAAGGACATTTTTTTCTCTTGCCTGACCCGAATTCCTTTTGGAAAGTTTTGGATGCATTGGGAGTGCCGCTAGATGAATGAGACGGTAAAAGTCATTAAAGTAGGTATCGCTGATTTAAATGTGGTGCGCCCACCCGATCGAATTCGAACGGCTGGTTTAGGTTCTTGCGTTGGAATTGTCATATTTGATGAAAAAACAAAAATTGGCGGGTTGGCTCATATTATGCTGCCGGATTCTTCGCTAGCCAAGACGGAAACATTTAATAAAGCCAAATTTGCTGATACAGCTATTCCCCAATTAACGGATATGTTAATCAACGAAGGTGCGCTGCGTAAACGATTAAAAGCAAAAATTGCCGGAGGAGCACAAATGTTCCAATTCTCGTCCAAAAATGAAATAATGAGAATCGGACCGAGAAATGTCGAGGCAGTGAAAAAACAATTGAACAGAGAACATATTCCCATCGTAGCCGAGGACGTTGGCGGTAACAGTGGAAGAACCATTGAGTTTGATCCTTCCACTGGCCTTTTGGAAATCAGAACCGTGAATAAAGGCGTGTCCATCATTTAACATTTTTTTCGAAAGAAGCCCGTCTTTAAGCGAAGTGTAGGGGCGACGAAAGGGTTTGTTATTTTAGATGTGTGTGACGGGAAAAGGAAACTTCTGATCGAAAAAATAGTAGAATACTAGATGTATTATCATTTCGTATACTCGGATACTGTCTCAAAGAGCAATAGACGATTTTTCATTCGCTTCGCTCGACTGTTGTTTGTTTCGAAATCACATCCGTCGCAATAAAGATCATCTATTTTCTGCTATTTTTACCGCATTCATTCAGGCAAACAAAAAATGGTTGTACGAAAACCGAATATCGGCCTCGCTATGAATCACAAACTTCCCTGGGAAACATTCGAGGAGGAGAATCATGATAGATGTACAACTTGTAGAGGAGAAAAAATGGTGGGATTTATGGCTTACATCAAGAGATCCGGACGCCGGGGATTTGCTTGTCAAACGATATACTCCGCTTGTCAGTTATCATGTTCAGCGCCTCTCTGTTCACATGCCGAAAAATGTAAGCCGGGATGAACTCAAAAGCCTCGGATTTTTAGGCTTGGTGGATGCGTTGACAAAATTTGATCCGTCCAGAGATTTAAAGTTTGATACATACGCTTCTTTTCGTATTAGAGGAGCAATATTAGATGGGCTCAGAAAAGAGGACTGGCTTCCAAGAGGGACGAGGGAAAAAGCGAAAAAAATCGAAGCCAAAATCGAAGAATTAGAGCAGCAATTTTTAAGACATGTCACGGCGGAAGAAGTCGCAAACGAACTAGACATGAGCGTAGAGGAACTTCAACAAATCATGGCTGAATATTATACGGCCAACATATTATCGATGGACGATCAAATAAAAGATCAAGAGGAAATGGATGGAAAAGGCTACGATATCAAAGATGACCGAATCTCTACTCCTGAAGAAGAGGTTGTCAAAGAGGAGTTAATCCAAGAGTTATCCCGTGAAATAGCGGGATTGTCTGAGAAAGAAAAATTAGTGCTGAGCCTATTTTATCAGGAGGAGTTAACATTGACTGAAATTGGAGAGATTCTGAATCTTTCCACTTCACGAATTTCACAGATCCATTCGAAAGCTCTTTTTAAATTGCGGAACAAGCTAAAAAAAGTCAGCGGCATCCCTTTTCGCTGCTAAAAGAATTGAAATTCAGGTGGGAATCATGGTGTCAACTTTTTTGTTTTTCATATCCATTATTTTTAATGTCATCACACTGTTTGCTGTTGTGCTCCTTTACATGAGACAAAACCGCCTTTTCGGATTAAAAGAGGAGCAAGAAAAAATGATTCAAGATACGGAAGAAATGTTATCAACCTATCTTCTTCAAATGAAAGATGAAAATGAAGCATTTCTGAAAAAAATATCGTCCATAGAGGCCAAACAGCCGCATCATAAGCATAAAAAGGAAAGTTTCGAGATTCAGTCGAAACAGGATGAACGGAAATGGACCCAGTCCAAACAGCCTATCGTTTCGAAAAAAGAAGCGTTGAAAAAATACCAGCAAGAACCGTCGGTCGTTGGGCCTAAAGAATCCAAAACGGAGATGGACATATTGGATTGGACGGAAGACGACTTATATGAAAATGTATTGTTTTTACAAAAAAAGGGTTTAACGATTGAAGAAATTGCGCATAAATTAAATAAAGGTACAACAGAAATACAACTGCTTTTAAAATTTCGAGCAAATGGGCAATGATAAGCTTGATAGTTAGATTTGATTATGATATAGTAACTTTTGGTGTGAATACACACGTTCTCGGATTTAATCAGAGGGTGCTGATTTTTGTCAGTCTCTGTTTAAATATGAAGAGGACGGAGGATAATAACCCATAGGAGGAAAGAAAAAATGTCTGTTATTTCTATGAAACAATTATTAGAAGCAGGTGTGCATTTTGGACACCAAACACGCCGTTGGAATCCGAAAATGAAAAAATACATTTTCCAAGAACGCAACGGCATCTATATTATCGATCTTCAAAAAACCGTGAAGAAAGTAGAAGAAGCTTACCAATTCGTTAAAGAATTGGCTGCTAACGGCGGAAAAGTTCTTTTTGTTGGTACGAAAAAACAAGCACAAGAATCCGTAAAAGAAGAAGCAGAGCGTTCCGGAATGTATTATGTAAATCATCGTTGGCTCGGTGGAACGTTAACTAACTTCCAAACGATTCAAAAACGTGTTCAACGTCTGAAAGACATCGAAAGAATGGAAGAAGACGGCACATTCGATGTATTGCCTAAAAAAGAAGTCGTTCAGCTGAAAAAAGAACATGAACGCCTTGTGAAATTTCTTGGCGGCATTAAAGATATGAAAGAACTTCCTGACGCTTTGTTTGTGATCGATCCACGCAAAGAACGTATCGCAGTAGCAGAAGCACGGAAATTGAATATTCCGATTATCGGTATTGTTGATACGAACTGTGATCCGGATGAAATTGATTATGTCATTCCTGCGAATGACGATGCGATTCGCGCTGTTAAACTTCTGACTTCAAAAATGGCGGATGCTATTTTAGAAGCTAAACAAGGTGAAGAAACAGCTGAAGTTTCTGAAACGGCAGAAGTTGCTGCTGAATAAGCTCCAGCGCCAATCAAGATAAAAATGAAAAGGTGATAAGAGGGAAGGCCCTTATCACCTTTTTTTAAGAAATTTTACGGTGAAATCAAAAGCTGGATGGCTGTTTCGGCTATTGCGGCTTAGTACATATATTCTTAAGGAGGAAAAAAAGATGGCAATTACTGCGCAAATGGTAAAAGAACTACGTGAAAAAACGGGCGCCGGCATGATGGATTGCAAAAAAGCGCTGACAGAAACGAATGGCGATATGGAAAAAGCGATCGATTTTCTTCGTGAAAAAGGAATGGCCAAAGCTGCCAAAAAAGCTGACCGCGTAGCAGCTGAAGGAACAACTTATCTGTTAAGCGAAGGAAATAAAGCCGTTATTTTGGAAGTCAACTCCGAAACAGATTTCGTGGCTAAAAACGAAAGCTTCCAAAATCTCGTAAAAGAATTGGCTCAACATATTTTGAAAAATGAACCAAAAACAGTCGAAGAAGCTCTTGACCAAACGATGGAAAATGGCGCAAAAGTAAGTGAATACATCAATGAAGCCATCGCTAAAATCGGTGAAAAATTAACTCTTCGCCGTTTCGAAGTGAAGACGAAAGGCGAAAATGAAGTTTTTGGTGAATATTTGCATATGGGTGGACGAATCGGCGTTCTTGCCCTCTTAAGTGGAACAACGGATGAAAGTGTAGCAAAAGATGTAGCTATGCATGCTGCTGCCTTGAATCCAAAATACGTTTCTCGCGACCAAGTGCCGCAAGAAGAAGTAGAGCACGAACGTCAAGTTTTGAAACAGCAAGCTCTCAATGAAGGAAAACCTGAAAAAATTGTTGAAAAAATGGTTGAAGGACGTCTTAACAAATTCTTTGAAGAAATTTGTCTGCTTGAACAATCCTTTGTTAAAAACCCTGATCAAAAAGTTCGCCAATTCGTTGAATCTAAAGGTGCAACTGTCAAAGATTTTGTGCGTTTCGAAGTAGGAGAAGGAATTGAAAAACGCCAAGAAAACTTCGCTGAAGAAGTAATGAATCAAATGAAAAAATAATTTCGACCTTTCCAAGAATATCTGAGTGAGAAGATACTCACTATGCCTTATTTGAAAACAAGATGAACGTTTTTTGTTCTCGGAAATCGAGGGAATAGAGGGAACACAATGTGTTCCCTTTTTTTCAGAATGACATGACATTAAATTAAGAAGGTACACAGCTAAACGATAAAAACTAGTGATTTACATACGGAGGTTCTTATGAGCGTTCCAAAATATAAACGTGTTGTATTAAAATTAAGCGGTGAAGCGCTGGCTGGGGATCGGGGCTTTGGCATTCACCCGGAAGTCGTGAAATCCATTGCGGAACAAGTGAAAGAAATTGCTGAACTTGGTGTCGAAGTGGCAGTAGTCGTTGGGGGAGGAAATATTTGGCGCGGGAAAACCGGAAGCGAAATGGGAATGGATCGTGCCACCGCTGATTATATGGGAATGTTGGCAACGGTCATGAATTCAATGGCGCTTCAAGACAGCTTAGAGCAGCTTGGAATTGAAACTCGTGTACAAACTTCCATTGAAATGAGACAGGTGGCGGAACCTTATATAAGAAGAAGGGCCATTCGCCATCTGGAAAAGAAACGGGTTGTGATTTTTGCCGCCGGCACCGGAAACCCTTATTTCTCTACGGATACGACGGCTGCGTTGCGTGCGGCGGAAATTGAAGCAGAAGTCATCTTAATGGCCAAAAATAATGTAGATGGTGTTTACTCTGCAGATCCAAAAGTGGATAAATCGGCTGTGAAATACGATCAGATTTCCTATCTGGATATGTTAAAAGAAGGTCTGGCCGTAATGGACTCCACTGCTTCCTCGTTATGTATGGACAATGATATACCGCTCATTGTATTCTCTATTATGGAAAAAGGCAATATTAAAAAGGCTGTTTTAGGAGAATCCATTGGAACGATGATAAGGGGGAAAGCCGAATGACAAAACAAGTGATTGAGCAAGCGAAAGACAAAATGTCAAAAGCGATTCAAGCTTTATCCAGGGAATTGGCGACGATTCGGGCAGGGCGTGCAAACGCATCGCTGCTTGATAAAGTAGTAGTGGATTACTATGGAGCGCCTACACCGGTGAATCAACTGGCATCGATTTCAGTTCCGGAGGCTAGATTGCTTGTCATTCAGCCTTATGACAAATCCGTTGTCGGAGAAGTGGAAAAAGCGATTTTAAAATCGGATCTTGGATTGACGCCTACGAGCGATGGCAGCGTCATTCGCATCACGATTCCGCCGCTTACCGAAGAACGCCGCAAAGAATTAGTAAAATTAGTGCGAAAAGAAGCGGAAGAAGCGAAAGTAGCAGTACGGAATGTTCGCAGGGATGCAAACGAAGATTTGAAAAAATTAGAGAAGAACGGGGAAATTACAGAGGACGATTTACGCGGCTATACAGAAGATGTCCAAAAGATTACCGATGAACATGTGAAAAAGATTGACGACATGGCGAAAAAGAAAGAAAAAGAAATTATGGAAGTTTGATCGTGTGAAAACCCTCTTGCCAAAAGGGGGTTTTTCCGTTATATACATACTTCGTTTTTATTGATGTGTCTATCGCTGGGATGGATTGTGAAATTCCATCGAAAAAATGAGGAAGATCGGTAATTAATAGAGATACTGTCTCAAGTTTTTGGTATTATAGATTTGCACCGTGTGAAAAATAAACACCAATGAGCGCTTATCGCGATAAATGATTGGTAAGGATGCGAAGTGGAGGATGTTATATGATTAATAAAAACAAGCTTTGGAAAACCCATAACAATCTCTCACTGGAAGAACGAATGGAGATTGTTAAAAAAGGCCCCATTCCGAGCCACGTCGCCATCATTATGGATGGAAATGGAAGATGGGCGAGAAAACGCGCCTTACCGAGAATTGCCGGTCATCACGAGGGAATGAAAACCGTTCGCAAAATCACTCGGCTCGCCAATCGTTTAGGCGTGAAAGCATTGACCCTTTACGCTTTCTCAACCGAAAATTGGAAACGTCCCAAAAAGGAAGTGGACTATTTAATGAAGCTTCCCCAAGAGTTTCTTGGAACGTTTTTGCCAGAACTGGTTGAAGAAAATGTAAAAGTGCAAATGATGGGCAACCAACAGCAATTGCCTTCCTATACGGTAGATGCCATTAAAAAAGCGATCAATGATACAAAACAGAATAACGGGCTTATTCTTAATTTCGCCTTGAATTATGGAAGCAGAGCAGAAATTATGGAAGCCGTCCATCATGTACTGGAAGACATTAAAAACGGCGTAATGAACGAAAAGCTCTTAAATGAGGAAACTTTCTCCCGCTATTTAATGACGAAACAGCTGCCTGATCCGGATTTGTTGATACGTACAAGCGGGGAAATCCGTTTAAGCAACTTTATGCTTTGGCAGCTGGCCTACACGGAACTATGGTTTACAGATACTCTTTGGCCGGATTTTTCAGAACACCATTTTCTTGAAGCGGTGGAATCTTATCAAAAACGGTCACGCCGCTTTGGTGGATTAGGCTAATGTCCATTCACGAAAGAGGATGATCAAGCAAAGCGGTTTGTAAAGATCCGTTATCATCGATCAAGGAATGAAGATCATAGAAGAGCTTGAAAAAATTATTTGAAATCAAATGGCATTGTCTGAGATAACGTAGAAAGATGAATTCGGTGATCGAGGGATTTAATATGGAATAGTAGCGTATGTAATCAAAGTTGGTATGGAGAAAAGTGAGGAGTCAATCGTATGAAACAGCGATTTATAACTGGTGTCATAGCGGCAGCCATCTTTTTGCCTATTGTTCTTTATGGAGGATGGCCGTTTCTAATATTAACGTATTTAATGGCGTCCGTGGGGCTTTATGAAGCACTGAAAATGAAGAAAATTCGGCTATTGTCGCTTGAAAGCGTGATCCCTTTCATTATGTTATGGCTATTGCTCATTCCGAATCGGTATGAGAACCTCATAGAAAAATGGGGGTATCATAAGCTTGAACTTTTGCTTTTCTTGGTGTTGATTTATTTAATGTATACAGTCGTCACCAAAAATCGTTTTACATTTGATGATGCGGCGTTTGGAGTTCTTTCCGCACTGTATGTAGGGTTCGGGTTCTATTATTTAATCGAAACGAGAAATGCGGGAGTGGCTTATGTATTTTTGGCGTTGTTTATCATTTGGGCGACTGACATCGGCGCCTATTTAATAGGAAGATCGTTTGGAAAGAAAAAATTGTGGCCTGAAATCAGTCCTAAAAAAACAGTCGAAGGTTTTTTTGGCGGCATTCTTTCCGCCTGTGTAGTCGCATTTGTCTTTGCGTTCTCGATCCATTTGGAGGTGCCTTTAGCGAAGCTCTTGATAGCGGCTCTCGTGATGGCTGTTTTTGGACAAATTGGCGATTTGGTTGAATCCGCACTGAAGCGGCATTATAATATTAAAGATTCTGGGAATATTTTGCCTGGACATGGCGGAATTTTAGATCGCTGTGACAGCTGGCTGTTTGTTCTGCCGTTGATACATATTTTTCACATCATATAAGACGGCGGAACCAATATGGAGGAGATGAGTTTTTTGAAGAACATCAGTCTATTGGGGGCAACCGGTTCTATCGGAAGGCAAACATTGGATATTATCCGGCAGCATTCAGACTATTTCCGATTATCGTCTTTTTCAGCCGGACGAAATATAGAGGAAACGCGAAAAATTATTAAAGAATTTTCTCCAAAGCTTGTGTCCGTATTGGAAAAAGATGATGCTTTAAGGCTGAAAGGAGAATTTCCTTTCGTTCAATTCGTATATGGAGAAAAAGGTTTAACGGAGACAGCCCTTTTTTCTGAATCGGATACGGTTGTCAATGCAGTCATGGGGAGCGTTGGACTGATTCCAACGTTGGAAGCGATCAAAGCGGGGAAAACAATTGCATTGGCCAATAAGGAAACACTCGTTACAGCTGGCCATTTGGTGATGAGAGCTGCCCAAAAATATCATGTCGATATTTTGCCTGTGGACAGCGAACATTCGGCTATTTTCCAATGTCTTCAAGGTGAAAACAGCCAAAATGTTGCTAGGCTCATATTAACGGCTTCAGGAGGAAGTTTTCGTGATCGAACGAGAGAAGAGCTGCGACACGTTACTCGTGAAGAAGCTTTGAACCATCCGAATTGGTCGATGGGTGCCAAGATCACCATTGATTCGGCTACCATGATGAATAAAGGATTGGAAGTCATCGAAGCGCACTGGCTTTTTCAAATGCCATATGAACAAATCGATGTTATACTTCATCGTGAAAGTATTATTCATTCTATGGTAGAATATCAGGACCATTCTGTCATTGCTCAGCTCGGAACTCCTGATATGCGTGTTCCAATTCAATATGCTTTAACTTATCCTGAAAGGCTTCCATTACCTGTTACAAAGCGGCTCAATTTAGCAGCCATTGGGTCTCTTCATTTTGAAGAAGTAGATTTTGACCGTTTTCGTTGTCTTGCATTTGCTTATGAAGCAGGAAAAGCAGGAGGCAGCATGCCTACTGTGTTGAATGCGGCAAACGAAGTGGCAGTAAAAGCCTTTTTGGATGGAAAAATTTCTTTCCTCAAAATTGAAGAATTAATCGGAAAAGCGCTAGAATGGCATACACTAATAAAAGACCCGGATTTAGAATCCATTCAATGCATCGATCGAGAAACACGCCGATTTATCGACTCACTATTATAAAAAGGTGGTTATTCATTTGAGTACAATTTTAGCCTTTGTTGTGATTTTTGGAGCTCTCGTGTTTTTCCATGAATTTGGCCATTTTATTTTTGCTAAAAGAGCAGGGATCCTTTGCCGTGAGTTCGCCATTGGATTTGGTCCGAAGATTTTTGCACACAAAAAAGGGGAAACCGTCTATACGATTCGTTTATTGCCGATCGGCGGATATGTCAGAATGGCCGGCGAAGATGCGGAAACGGTTGAATTAAAACCTGGTTATCGCGCCGGTCTCATCCTTAATGACAAAGGAGAAGCGGTGAAAATCATATTAAATCGAAAAGACCGCTATTCGAATGCAAAAGTAGTGGAAGTAGAGTACGCTGACTTGGAAAAAGAGTTGTTGATCCGTGGCTATGAAGATGGCGAAGAAGAGTTAAAAACTTTTCCTGTCCATCGAGAAGCAGTTATCGTTGAAAATGGCATTGAAACGCAAATTGCGCCTTTAGACCGTCAATTTGCTTCCAAGTCTCTTGGCAAAAGAGCGATGACGATTTTTGCCGGACCTATGATGAATTTTGTTTTAGCGTTTATTGCCTTTTTGTTAATTGCCGCCTTGCAAGGAGTTCCAACCAATCAACCTGAATTGGGGAAATTAACGGATAATGGCGCTGCAAAACAAGCTGGATTAAAAGAAGGCGATGTTGTACTGAGCATAAATGGAAAAGAAACGAACAGCTGGAACGATATTGTGTCCATTATTCAAAAACATCCGGAACAAGAACTTCGTTTCAGTATAGAACGAGGCAAGAAAACGCTGGAAGTTCCTGTAACTCCCGAAGCAAAGAAAATCGATGGGAAAACGATTGGGATTATTGGCGTTTATAACCCTGTTGAGAAGTCAGTGTTCGGCACTATTACTTATGCGGCTGAAGAAACGTATTCTTGGACCGTTGAGATTTTTCACTTGTTAGGGAAACTTATCACGGGCGGTTTTTCCATTAACATGTTGTCAGGACCTGTTGGTATTTACGCATCCACCGAGACCGTCGCCAAATCAGGAATTATTTATTTAATCAAATGGGCGGGAGTGCTAAGTATTAACATTGGCATTATGAACTTGCTTCCCATTCCGGCGTTGGATGGAGGCCGTTTGATGTTTTTTGCCATTGAAGCAGTTAGAGGAAAACCGATCGATCAACAGAAAGAAGGACTTGTTCATTTTATCGGATTTGCTCTATTAATGCTGCTGATGATTGTGGTAACATGGAATGACATCCAAAGATTCTTTTTATAAATCAATGCTTCATAATCGAAATGAAAATTCCTCAAAAGGCGATGAAACGAAAGATAAGTTTGAAAGTTTATTCACGACCAATAGAAAAATCATGGATGTATGTATGAAAAAATGATCGATCGTTTGTTGCCTGATGAGGAGACTCCCTGCGAAGCAGCGATATTTGAAACAAGATAGAAGTATTAGAAATGATGGGGTGCTAAAGATGAGACAAAGTCAAACGCTTATACCAACTATGAGAGAAATTCCTGCTGATGCGGAAACAAAAAGCCATCAGCTTTTACTTAGAGCGGGATTTATCCGCCAAACAGCAAGTGGAATTTATACTTTTTTGCCTTTAGGGAAGAGAGTTTTAAAGAAAGTAGAAGAAATTGTACGTCAAGAAATGGATGCAGCCGGAGCAGTCGAAATGTTGATGCCCAGCTTGCAACAAGCTGAATTATGGCAAGAATCCGGAAGATGGTATACATACGGCCCGGAGCTTATGCGTTTAAAAGATCGACATGACCGCGAATTCGCACTAGGACCGACTCATGAAGAAGTCGTTACGAGCATTGTTCGTGATGAAATCAAATCATATAAACGCTTGCCGCTCATCGTTTATCAAATTCAAACAAAATTTCGTGATGAAAAGCGTCCTCGTTTTGGACTGCTTCGCGGCAGGGAATTTATCATGAAAGACGCTTATTCTTTTCATTCTAATACACAAAGTTTAGACGAAGTCTATGATCGTATTTTTCAAGCTTATTCTAATATTTTCAGGAGATTAGGATTGAACTTTCGTGCTGTTATTGCCGATTCTGGGGCCATGGGTGGAAAAGATACGCACGAATTTATGGTGCTCTCTGAAATCGGTGAAGATACCATTGCTTACTCCGACTCGTCTGATTATGCAGCAAACATAGAAATGGCGCCGGTAGTGTCTACATACGAAAAACCGGATGAACCGTTAAAAGAAAGGCAGAAAGTTTCCACACCAAATGCCAAAACGATTGAAGAAGTTTCAAAGTTATTAAACGTAGAAGAAACACGCTGCATTAAAACGCTTCTTTTCAAAGTGGATGATAAGTACGTACTTGTGCTTGTACGTGGAGACCACGAAGTAAATGACGTCAAGGTAAAAAATTATTTTCAGGCAAGTGTAGTGGAATTGGCTAGTCCCGAAGAAGTGAAATCCGTTTTAGGCTGTCCTATTGGTTCACTCGGACCTGTAGAAGTAAAAGAAGGTATTCAAGTGATTGCCGATCATGCAGTCCAAGCTATTGTCAACGGAGTTTGCGGCGCGAATGAAGATGGATGGCATTTTGTCAATGTGAATCCGGAAAGAGATTTTCAAGTGACAGCCTATACAGATTTACGTTTTATTCAAGAAGGCGACCCTTCTCCGGATGGAAAAGGAACGATTCGATTTGCGAAAGGAATTGAAGTCGGCCACGTGTTTAAGCTTGGCACGCGATATAGCGAAGCGATGGGGGCTTACTATTTAGATGAAAACGGAAAATCTCAACCGATGATTATGGGATGCTATGGAATAGGAGTTTCCAGAACGGTTTCAGCTGTGGCAGAACAATTTAATGATGAAAAAGGTTTTATTTGGCCTAAACAAATTGCTCCGTTCGATGTACATTTAATTGCGGTCAATACAAAAGATGAAGTTCAAAGAGAACTGGCGGAACAACTTTATCAATCGCTTCAAAAAGAGCGGTACGAAGTGTTGTTTGATGATCGTCCGGAACGTGCCGGTGTGAAATTCGCCGATGCTGATTTAATCGGGCTTCCTGTTCGTGTAACCGTCGGAAAAAAAGCTTCTGAAGGCATTGTCGAAGTAAAAGTGCGTAAAACACAAGAAACGTTTGAAGTCCCTGCATCTGACATTGTTTCTCAACTTGCATCTATTTTTGAGCGCTTGTAAAAAATCTTTTGGACAAGCCGGTCGATGCTTATAAGGTGCCTGAAAGGCGCCTTTTTCTCTTTTGAATGGAATGAATTGGGGGATTTATAGAAAGGAAAGTTTCCTTCTATTGAAAGACTAGTGGTCTTTTTTTAAGATGATAGTAGTATGAAGAAATTTAAACGAATTGGGAGAGGTCACAAATGAATGAAAAGGCCGAAGGGAAAAAGCAACGGTTTCAGCTGCTTCTTGAGCAGTTGAATTTGAAAAACCAAGAGCTTGAAACCTATTTTTGCAACGCTGAAATCGATAAATTAACCGTATTGCGGAAAGAAAAAAAGTGGCATTTTCATTTTACGTTTGAGCGAATCATCCCGGCGGCCATTTGGAGACAACTGCAGCAGCAGCTATCCATTGCTTTTCGGGAAATCGCGGATGTCACCTTTTCTGCAAAAGTGCTCGATCCTTCGTTCACAGAAGATTTGATAAGAGGTTACTGGCAAGATTGTATTCGAAATTTGGATGGAATTTCTCCGCCGGTGAGAAAAATTCTTGAAACCCAGGAACCGGTTCTCCAAGGAAACAAACTGTTGATTCAAGCCCCCGGCGAAATGGAAGCTTTGACGATCAAAAGAAAATATGGTTCTTTCATTCAAGCAAACTATCAAAACTATGGATTCCCCCTTTTGCAGGTGGATGTCGAGATCAGTCAGCAGCAAGACATGCAAGAATATGCGCAATTTTTGCAGGAAAAACAAAAAGAAGATGAAGAGAGAGCGAAGCAAGCCATTGCGGAAATGCGGAAACGAGAAGAACGTAAGAATGAAGAGGCCAATGGAAGTGCAGAAGATGATGGTCCGCTAATGATCGGATATGCCATAAAAGATGATGCTGATTTCCGGAAGCTGGAAGATATCGTAGATGAGGAACGTCGAGTTACGATCGAAGGTTATGTGTTTGATGCGGAAACAAAAGAGTTAAGAAGCGGCAGAACACTTCTTACTTTTAAAATCACCGACTACACTAGTTCGATCTTAGTCAAAATGTTTTCAAGAGATAAAGAAGATGCTGCTCTGTTAAACAAGGTGAAAAAAGGGATGTGGCTCAGGGTTCGCGGTTCTGTACAAAACGATACGTTTGTCCGCGACCTTGTGATGATCGCCAATGATATTAATGAAGTGAAAGCGGTAGTGCGGGAAGACAAAGCTCCTGAAAATGAAAAGAGAGTGGAACTTCATCTTCATACTCCAATGAGTCAGATGGACGCTGTCACCAGTGTTTCCGACCTAATTGCTCAGGCAAAAAAATGGGGTCATAAAGCGATTGCGGTCACAGACCATGCCGTCGTACAGGCTTTTCCGGAAGCATACAGCGCCAGCAAAAAGCATGGCATCAAAGTGCTGTACGGATTGGAAGCAAACTTAGTGGATGACGGTGTTCCCATCGCGTACAACGACGCAAACCGCCTGCTTGCCGATGATACATTTGTTGTCTTTGACGTGGAAACGACGGGACTCTCAGCTGTATACGACACCATAATTGAACTGGCTGCCGTAAAAATTCGTGATGGGGAAATTATTGATCGATTTGAACGGTTTGCCAATCCGCATCACCCGTTATCAGCGGAAACGATCGAATTGACGGGAATTACGGATGAAATGCTGGAAAATGCACCGGATGATGAGGTCGTTCTAAAAGAATTTTTTGAATGGGCAGGAGATTCGATTTTAGTAGCCCACAATGCTACATTTGACATGGGATTTTTAAATGTCGGTTTCCAAAAAATTGGGCTGGAACGAGCAAAAAATCCGGTTATCGATACTCTGGAACTTGCCAGATTTCTCTATCCGGAGTTGAAAAATCACCGGTTAAATACGTTGGCAAAACGATTTGATGTAGAATTGACGCAGCATCACAGAGCGATCTATGACGCGGAAGCAACCGGTTATTTGTTGTTGAAAATGCTGAAGGACGCCAAAGAAAAAGGAATTGAATACCATCACCAGTTTAATGAGCATATGGGGGAAGGAGAGGCCTATAAGCGGAGCCGTCCGTTCCATTGCACGCTGCTCGCGCAAAATCAAAAAGGATTAAAAAACTTATTCAAACTGGTGTCGATCGCCCATATCGACTATTACTACCGGGTTCCGCGGATTCCGCGCTCAAAGCTGCAACAATACCGAGAAGGCATCATTGTCGGATCCGGCTGCGATAAAGGCGAGGTATTTGTGGGAATGATGCAAAAAGCTCCTGAAGAAGTAGAGGAGATGGCCCGATTTTATGATTATTTGGAAGTTCATCCAAAACCCGTATATGCTCCGCTTCTTGAACAAGGTTTGATCAAGAACGAACAAGATTTAGAGGAGATCATTTCCAATATCGTGAAACTTGGAGAAAAATTGCATATCCCTGTAGTAGCAACCGGGAATGTGCATTATTTGAATCCGACCGATAAAATATATCGCGAAATACTGGTACGGTCACAAAGCGGCGCCAATCCACTGAATCGTTATCAGTTGCCTGAAGTTCATTTTCGGACGACGGATGAAATGCTTGAAGAATTTTCATTTTTAGGGGAAGAAAAAGCGAAAGAAATCGTAGTGGAAAACACCAATAAAATTGCTGATTTGATTGAAGAAGTGAAGCCGATTAAAGATGAACTGTACACACCGAAAATCGAGGGAGCAGAGGAAGAAATTCGGCGAATGAGCTATGATCGGGCAAAAAAAATATACGGCGATCCACTTCCGGAAATAGTGGAAGCCCGTCTGAAAAAAGAATTGCAAAGTATTATCGGGCACGGATTTGCCGTTATTTATTTAATTTCCCATAAACTTGTAAAAAAATCGCTGGAAGACGGCTATCTTGTCGGGTCGCGGGGATCTGTAGGATCATCCTTTGTCGCCACGATGACAGAAATTACAGAAGTGAATCCTCTTCCGCCGCACTATGTCTGTCCAAACTGCAAACACTCAGAGTTTTTTAACGATGGATCTGTCGGATCAGGATTTGATTTGCCTGACAAAAATTGTCCTAAGTGCGGAGCCAAATATAAAAAAGATGGACATGATATTCCATTTGAAACTTTCTTGGGATTCAAAGGCGACAAAGTACCGGATATCGATTTGAATTTTTCCGGAGATTATCAGCCTAGAGCCCACAATTATACAAAAGTGCTTTTCGGTGAAGATAATGTGTATCGAGCTGGAACGATCGGCACTGTGGCTGATAAAACGGCATACGGCTATGTGAAGGGATATGCCCAAGACCACAATTTGCAATTGAGAGGGGCCGAAATCGACCGCCTTGCTCAAGGATGTACAGGTGTAAAAAGGACAACGGGGCAACATCCGGGAGGGATTATCATTGTTCCGGATTATATGGATATTTACGATTTTTCGCCGATCCAATATCCGGCTGACGATCAATCTTCTGAATGGAGAACGACCCATTTTGATTTCCACTCAATCCATGATAATGTGCTGAAAATGGATATTCTCGGCCACGATGATCCGACCGTTATCCGGATGCTTCAAGATTTGAGCGGTATTGATCCGAAGACGATTCCGACCGATGATCCGGAAGTGATGAAAATTTTTCAAAGCCCTGAACCGTTGGGAGTTACAGAAGAGCAAATCATGTGTAAAACAGGAACGCTTGGCATTCCTGAGTTCGGTACTCGATTTGTTCGGCAAATGCTGGAAGACACAAAGCCTTCCACTTTTTCGGAGCTTGTGCAAATTTCCGGATTGTCTCACGGAACGGATGTATGGCTTGGAAATGCAGAAGAATTAATTCAAAATGGCACGTGCGAATTAAGCGACGTGATCGGTTGTCGTGACGACATCATGGTTTATTTGATTTATCAAGGCTTAGAGCCAAGTTTTGCTTTTAAAATCATGGAATCCGTCCGCAAAGGTAAAGGGTTGACGGAAGAGATGGAAGCGGAAATGAGGAATCATGATGTACCGGAATGGTATATCAATTCTTGCAAAAAAATAAAATATATGTTCCCTAAAGCCCACGCGACCGCTTACGTTTTAATGGCTGTCAGAATTGCTTATTTTAAGGTTCATCATCCGCTATTATTCTATGCCGCCTATTTTACGGTAAGAGCGGAGGACTTCGATCTTGATGCGATGGTACGCGGCTCTCAGGCTATCCGTGCTCGAATCGAAGAAATCAATGCCAAAGGTTTGGATGCCTCGCCAAAAGAGAAAAGCTTGTTGACGGTTTTAGAAATGGCGCTTGAAATGTGTGAAAGAGGCTACAAATTTAAAATGGTTGATCTCGAACGGTCGAGCGCTTCTGAATTTATCATCGATGGCGATGCGCTCATTCCGCCGTTTAATGCCATCCCGGGTCTTGGAACAAGCGTGGCCTTAAATATTGTGAAAGCACGATCTGAAGGCGAGTTTTTATCAAAAGAGGACTTGCAGCAAAGAGGAAAAGTGTCGAAAACGATCATGGAATATTTGGATCAACATGGCTGCCTGGATGCTCTTCCTGAACAAAATCAATTGTCCTTGTTTTAGCCATTATTCCGCACTATTGCATAATTTTAATGGTTATGGTATATTTTTAGTGGAAATACTAACAATAACTCTCTTTTGAAAGAGTGGGGTGTCCCCACTCTTTCGTGTTTGTTATCCTATTTTTCATTCTTGGTAAATTTTTTTCGGCCAGGAGGTTTCTATGAGTAAAATTACAGAATTAGTAGAGCGGCTAGTCCAACCCATACTGGACGATATGAAACTCGACTTAGTCGATGTCGAATATGTAAAAGAAGGAAAAAATTGGTTTCTTCGCGTCTATATTGATAAAGAGGAAGGCGTGGACATCGAAGAGTGCGGAACGGTCAGCGAACGTTTAAGCGAAAAATTAGACGAATTGGATCCAATTTCCCATAATTATTTTTTGGAGGTTTCATCGCCCGGAGCGGAGAGGCCGCTGAAAAAAAAGAGCGATTTCGAAAAAGCCGTTGGAAAGCACGTTCATGTTAAAACTTTTGAACCTATTGATGGCGAAAAAGAATTTGAAGGGAAAATGATATCGTTTCGTGATGATGAATTGGTGTTAGAAATCCGCGTGAAAACACGGAAAAAAGAAGTCATCATTCCGTTCCAAAAAGTGGCCAAAGCCCGTTTAGCCGTTTCCTTCTTTTAATGAAAGGATTCTATTCAAAGCGAGTCAGTCTGTTCACAATCCGTGGAAAGGGATCCGCTTTCGAATGAACGTTATCATATAATGATAGAGCTTAATTGTGATCTTGAAGGGGGATGAACCGACAATGAGCACAGAGTTTTTAGATGCTCTTGTTATTTTGGAAAAAGAAAAAGGGATTTCAAGAGAAGTGATTGTCGATGCCATTGAAGCCGCGCTTGTTTCGGCTTATAAACGGAACTTTAACCAAGCCCAAAACGTTCGTGTCGACTTAAATGTAGAAACGGGAACGATGAGAGTTTTTGCCAGAAAAGAAGTGGTGGAAGAAGTATTTGATTCTCGTTTGGAAATTTCTCTGGACGAGGCTAAAAAAATAAACCCGTCCTATGAAATCGGCGATATTGTAGAATTGGAAGTTACACCGAAAAACTTTGGAAGAATTGCGGCACAAACCGCGAAGCAAGTAGTGACGCAGAGAGTTCGGGAAGCGGAAAGAGGAATTATTTATTCCGAGTTTATTGACCGTGAAGAAGATATCATGACGGGGATTGTGCAGCGGCAAGATTCTCGTTTTATCTATGTCAGTCTAGGGAAGATTGAAGCGCTCCTTCCGCAAAACGAGCAAATGCCGAATGAAACGTACAAGCCGCATGATCGCATTAAAGTCTATATTACGAAAGTAGAAAAAACGACAAAAGGACCGCAAATCTATGTATCGCGTACTCATCCTGGCTTGCTGAAAAGACTATTTGAAATTGAAGTTCCTGAAATTTTTGATGGCACCGTTGAAATTAAGTCGGTCGCTCGTGAAGCGGGAGATCGTTCAAAAATTTCGGTGTATGCGGAAAATCCGGATGTCGATCCTGTCGGTGCTTGCGTCGGTCCTAAAGGCGCCCGTGTTCAGGCGGTTGTAAACGAACTAAAAGGAGAAAAAATCGATATTGTCAAATGGTCCGACGATCCTGTAGTGTTCGTGGCCAATGCGTTAAGCCCTTCCAAAGTGTTGGATGTTCAGGTGAATGAGGAAGGAAAAGCGACGACTGTCGTTGTTCCGGATTATCAACTTTCGCTGGCCATTGGCAAAAGAGGTCAAAATGCACGGCTTGCGGCTAAACTAACCGGATGGAAAATTGATATTAAAAGTGAATCGGAAGCGAGAAAACTTGGAATCTATCCTCCGGCTGCCGCAAACTTGGAAGAAGAAATAAACGAGAGTGATGAATCTGAAACGACAGAAGAAATGATACAGCTTGAGGAAGTGGAGAATTCACAAGAAACGGGTACAGAAGCAACTGATTTTTCATCTGAAAAAATCGAATAGGGGTGGAGAATCATGGCTGTTCAGAAAAAAATACCATTGCGTAAATGTGTTGCAACGGGTGAAATGAAACCTAAAAAAGAAATGATTCGCATCGTCCGTTCGAAAGAAGGAACGGTTTCGATTGATCCAACCGGCAAAAAATCCGGAAGAGGAGCCTATTTGTCAAAAGATAAAGAAGCGGTCCTTCTGGCCAAAAAAACCAATGCGCTTTCCAGACATTTAAATGTTCAGATCGACGATTCTTTATACTCAGAACTAATCGAGTATATCGAAAAGGAGAAAAAGTAAGTGAAACAGGAAAAGTGGGTTTCACTTCTTGGATTGGCCAATAGAGCGGGGAAAATTATTTCCGGAGAAGAATTGGCAGTGAAAGAAATTCGAACGGGTCGAGCAAAGCTCGTCCTTTTGTCGAAAGACGCCTCGGAAAACACCATAAAAAAAATAAAAGATAAATGCCTTTATTACCAAGTTCCTGTAAAAGAAGTTTCCAACCGGTATTTGTTGGGACAATCGATCGGAAAAAAGGAAAGAGTCGTGGTGGCTGTGCTGGACGAAGGCTTTGCGAAAAAGCTGCATTTTCTGCTCGACGAAACTATACGGGGGTGAACATATGAGTAAAATGAGAATATATGAGTATGCCAAGACCAAGCATGTGTCTAGTAAAGAGGTGATTTCTAAGCTTCAGGAATTAGATATTGATGTTTCCAACCATATGACGACCATCAATGATGAAACCATTCAAAAACTGGACAAAGCGTTCGATCAATTACACAAAGAAAAAGAACATGGCCATCGCCATGAGAAGAATCCGGAAAGGTCAAACAAGCCGCAATCGAAAGCTTCTCCTCAGTTCAAGCAGTCGAATGAGGAAAACGCAAAAGAAAATCGTGTGAAATCACAGCCAAGATCGGGATCAAAAGGCGGAGAAGGCAAAAAACATGATCATCATGATCACCGTCCGAAAGAAACTGCTGCCTTCGACCGTAAAGGAAACAAGCCAAAAAACAACAAGCATAGAAATCAAAAAGGAAAGAAAGCGCATCAACCATCCAATGCTCAACAGCCTTCTGCCAAGAAAAGAGAACTTCCTGAAAAAATAACATTCTCAGGATCTATGACAGTTGCTGAATTTGCCAAAAAATTGCATGTTGAGCCGTCCGAAATCATTAAAAAATTATTTATGCTAGGAATTATGGCCACGATCAACCAAGAATTAGATAAAGATGCCATTGAGTTGATTGCGGACGAATACGGTGTGGCAGTAGAAGAAGAAGTCCAAATTGATGAAACCGATCTGGAAGTGTACTTTACGGAAGATCAACCGGAAGATTTAGTAGAGCGGCCATCTGTTGTGACGATTATGGGGCATGTTGACCACGGGAAAACGACATTGCTGGATTCGATCCGTCATACAAAAGTGACGGAAGGAGAAGCAGGAGGAATTACCCAACATATTGGTGCTTACCAAGTCGAAGTGAACGGAAAGAAAATCACGTTTTTGGATACGCCGGGCCATGCTGCTTTTACAACGATGCGGGCCCGTGGGGCACAAGTGACGGACATCACTGTGCTGGTTGTTGCTGCCGATGACGGGGTAATGCCGCAAACGGTTGAAGCCATCAATCATGCGAAAGCGGCTAATGTACCGATCATTGTAGCGGTCAATAAGATTGATAAACCATCTGCCAATCCGGATCGTGTCATGCAAGAATTGACGGAATACGGATTGGTTCCTGAGGATTGGGGCGGCGATACGATCTTTGTTCCAATATCGGCCTTAACCGGAGAAGGCATCGATAATTTATTGGAAATGATCCTGTTGGTCAGCGAAGTAGAGGAGTTAAAAGCGAATCCGAATCGACTGGCGCTCGGAACGGTGATTGAAGCGCAGCTAGATAAAGGCCGTGGCCCTGTAGCCACATTGCTTGTTCAAAACGGTACTCTTCATGTGGGAGATCCGATTGTAGTAGGAAATACTTACGGTCGGGTTCGTGCGATGGTAAACGATCTAGGGCGTCGTGTCAAAACGGCTGGACCGTCTACTCCGGTAGAAATTACTGGTTTAAACGACGTTCCTCAGGCTGGTGACCGTTTTGTTGTATTTGAAGATGAGAAAAAAGCCCGTCAAATTGGCGAGGCAAGGGCTCAACAAGCACTGGCGGCACAACGAAGCGAAAAAGCCAAGATCAGCCTCGACAATTTGTTTGAACATATGAAACAAGGGGAAATGAAAGAGTTAAATATCATTTTAAAAGCCGACGTGCAAGGATCGGTTGAGGCACTGGCTGCTGCTTTACAAAAAATTGATGTAGAGGGCGTAAATGTAAAAATTATTCATACGGGTGTTGGAGCGATTACGGAATCAGATATTATTTTAGCAAGTGCTTCCAATGCCATCGTTATAGGTTTTAATGTTCGTCCGGATGTAAATGCTAAACGTGCGGCTGAGACGGAAAAAGTCGATATCCGTCTGCACCGTATTATTTACAAAGCGATTGAAGAAATTGAATCCGCAATGAAAGGAATGCTTGATCCGGAATACGAAGAAAAAATTATTGGTCAAGCAGAGGTTCGACAAACGTTTAAAGTTTCTAAAATTGGTACCATTGCCGGTTCTTATGTAACGGAAGGAAAAATTACCCGTGATAGCGGAGTTCGGCTCATTCGTGACGGCATCGTCATCTTTGAAGGCGAGATTGATACTTTGAAACGTTTTAAAGACGATGTAAAAGAAGTCCATCAAGGATATGAATGCGGAATTACCATTAAAAACTTTAATGACATTAAAGAAGGAGATGTCATTGAAGCATTTGTCATGAAAGAAGTGGAACGTTAATGACGATCGGCAGCCTGGAAGTTGAATTTTTCATCCAGGATGCCCGGTCATTAAAAGAAAAACGGGCTGTACTTCAGCGTGTGTTAACACGTTTGAAGCAAAAAATGAATGTTTCCGTGGCTGAAATCGACCATCAAGATGTCTGGCAACGAACAAGAATTGCGGTTGTGACGGTAGCATCGTCACGACAAGCTTGTGAACGCCAATTGGAGAATGCCCTCCGTTATTTGGATTCATTTCCTGAGTGGGAAAGGTTAAGCGCATCTTATGAATGGTTATAGAGATAGAGGTGATAAATGTGAACCTTCGTGCAAACCGAGTCGGAGAACAAATGAAAAAAGAGCTGTCGGATATCATCGGCAGAAAAATTAAAGATCCGCGTATTGGTTTTGTCACTGTGACGGATGTGCAATTGACAGGCGACTTGCAGCAGGCAAAAGTATATATTTCCGTGTTAGGCGATGAAAAACAAAAAAAGGATACATTAAAAGCTCTTGCCAAAGCGAAAGGATTCATTCGTTCTGAAATCGGCCAACGAATTCGCCTGCGGAAAACGCCCGATCTTCTTTTTGAATTTGATGAATCCATTGATTATGGCAATCGCATTGAAACGCTGCTGAAAGAAATCAGCAGCAATGAATCCAATCAGGAGAATTAAAGGAAGGGGATAGACCCACAAGTCTATCCTTTTTCTTTAAGGGTTCTGTACGATCTTAAAAAAGGTTCATGTTATGTAATGACCATTCAAACGAAGGAAATCGATATTTCTATTGTATTGGTCTGTAATCAGCCCTTTTTCTATATAGAGCTTTTCGTAAAAAATCATTTTCATAATGATAATGAAACCGTCTAGTGACAGAAAAAAAGGATGTGAATCGATGGACGGTATTGTAGCACTTTGGAAAGAACGAGGAATGACATCGCATGACTGCGTTTTTCAAATCCGAAAATTGTTTAAAACAAAACGAGTCGGCCATACAGGTACGCTGGATCCGAATGTGTCTGGTGTTTTACCTATCTGTATAGGCAAAGCGACTAAAATCGCCGAATACATGACGAATGCAGGAAAGACATATGAAGGAGAGGTAACGATCGGACTTTCCACGACAACGGAGGACGCCGACGGAGAAACCGTAGAAGTAAAAACGGTAGATAAAACCTTTTCTCGGAAAGAAATTTTGGATGTGTTCGAGCGGTTGACGGGTACCATTGAACAAACGCCGCCCATGTTTTCGGCAGTGAAAGTGAATGGAAAGCGACTATACGAATATGCAAGACAAGGGTTGGAAGTGGAAAGACCTAAAAGAACGGTCACCATTTATGAACTGGAGTTATTGGATGACCGTGAATGGTTCTCTGGAGAATTTGTCTCCATTCCATTTAGAGTCGTTTGCAGCAAAGGAACATACATTCGTACTCTTGCTGTCATGATTGGTCAAGAGCTTGGATATCCTGCCTATATGTCCAAATTAACGAGAACAGCGTCGGGTGGTTTTTCCAAAACAGATTGTGTCACGCTTTCAGATTTATCCAAGCTGGCTGAAAAAAATCAGCTGGAAACAATCCTTTTTCCATTGGAACAAGGTGTGTCCCATTTGCCGAAATGGAATATTAGTGATAAAGTAGCGGAGAAAGTAAAAAACGGAGCAATATTGGAAAAACCTATTGATTGGCCGGAAAATGACGGAAAAGTGGCGGTTTTTTACAAAAATCGTCTGATGGCCATCTATCAAACACATCCTACGAAACAGCTATACATAAAACCAGTGAAAGTTTTGACTGAATGAGATAACGGACAGATGTCAGACTCTATTGTCGGCAAGGGCTGGACAGACTGTTTCGCGTCTGTTCAATTCCGCGAAGAGAAATGCGGAAGAAAGAGGGATAGGTGAGGATAATGAAAATAACGATGTTGAATCACCCGCACTCCATCCAAAAAGAGGAACTGCCCCCGATGGCAATGGCATTAGGATTTTTTGACGGGGTGCATGCGGGTCACCAGCAAGTGATTGAGACAGCGAAGAACATTGCGGCCGAACGAAACTGGAAAAGTGCAGTGATGACGTTTGATCCCCATCCTTCCGTCGTGTTGGGGAAAAAACATGAAAAGATTCAGTATATCACTCCCCTTGAGGAAAAGATTCGAATGATAGAACATCTAGGAATCGATCATTTGTTTGTTATTCGATTTACGTCTGATTTTGCCAACTTGGAACCGCAGCAATTCGTAGATCAATATATTATTGGTTTAAATGTCCAGCATGTTGTGGCAGGCTACGATTTTACATACGGCCGGTGCGGAAATGGAACGATGGACACGCTTCCAATGCATTCTCGTCATTTATTTGCCATCACAAAAGTGGATAAGCTTGCATACGACGGGGAAAAAGTCAGCTCCACCAAAATTCGATGCTTACTAACGGAAGGGCAAATCGAAGAAGCCAATCGTCTTTTAGGGCGGCCTTATCGAATTACCGGGACGGTGGTCCACGGTGACCAACGGGGAAGAAAAATTGGATTCCCGACAGCTAATGTGGAATGTGATGACGACTATTATCTGCCGAAAACGGGAGTATATGCGGTGAAAATGAAAGTGAAAGACAAATGGGTGAATGGTGTATGCAATATTGGGTATAGACCTACTTTTAAACAACCGGATGAACGTTTCATGTCGATTGAGGTTCATTTGTTTGAATTTGACCACTCCATCTATGGCGAAGAAGTGACAGTAGAATGGTACAAGCACATTCGACAAGAACGCAAATTCAACGGCGTTCAAGAATTGGTCGCTCAAATTGAAAAAGATAAACAATCGGCCATCAAATATTTTCAAAATGAAGCCGAATAGACTTGCTTTTTGTTTGAAAACATAGTATTCTAATTATCGTATGAAAAAGAACCATTACTTGGCATGACGTTGCTCCGGCGCTTGCTCAGTAATTGGGGATCGAAAAGAAAATGGAGGTGAAAAGGATGGCTTTATCACAAGAACGCAAAAACGAGATCATCAATCAATTCAAAACACACGAGAATGACACTGGTTCTCCAGAAGTTCAAATCGCTGTCCTGACTGAACAAATCAATGTATTGAATGATCATTTACGTGTTCATAAAAAAGACCACCATTCACGTCGCGGTCTTATGAAAATGGTAGGGAAACGCCGCAACTTATTGACGTACCTACGCAAAAAAGACGTGCAACGTTACCGTGAATTGATTCAAAAACTTGGTTTGCGCCGATAATCAGCAAAAAGCGGGATTTTTCCCGCTTTTTTGTTAGCAGAAAAATAAGTGGCTTTTAGTGCGTGATATAAGCAAGTCGACCGCACTGAGCCTGTATGTTCCAGGATGACAGATGTTAAATTCGGTAAAAATACATAATACAGAGTTTTGTTCTAATGGGTTTTCCATTTACGACACCCTTAGGTTTGTCCGTTTCGTGTTTCATGGCTCGATGGAAAAGCATGGAGATTATTTTTTGTCTATACTTTTCCTGAAAGCAATGATATTCTTGAAGGCAAGAGTGCGTCATTAGGAACTATGTGATTGAATAGAGAGGAGTTCATTTATGGAGCAAGAGAAACAAACATTTTCTATAGATTGGGCTGGACGCAAACTGACGGTGGAAATTGGACAGGTTGCCAAACAAGCGAACGGCGCTGCGCTCGTGTATTATGGTGATACGGTAGTTTTAAGTACGGCAACCGCTTCAAAAGAACCAAAGTCAGTAGACTTTTTTCCGCTTACCGTCAATTATGAAGAAAGATTGTATGCGGTTGGTAAAATCCCAGGCGGATTTATTAAAAGGGAAGGCCGGCCCAGCGAAAAAGCCATTCTTGCAAGTCGTTTAATAGACCGCCCGATCCGTCCGTTATTTGCGGAAGGATTTCGAAATGAAGTTCAAGTCGTAAGTATGGTGATGAGCGTTGACCAAAACTGTTCATCGGAAATGGCAGCGATGCTTGGTTCATCACTTGCGCTCAGCATTTCGGATATTCCTTTTGAAGGACCGATTGCTGGGGTCATTGTCGGGCGCGTTGACGGTGAATTTGTCATTAACCCGACAGTGGAACAAATGGAAAAAAGCGATATTCATTTAACCGTTGCCGGTACAAAAGATGCCATTAATATGGTGGAAGCTGGAGCGAATGAAGTACCAGAAGAAACCATGTTAGAAGCGATAATGTTCGGTCATGAAGAAATCAAACGGTTGATCGCTTTCCAAGAAGAAATCGTCAAATTAGTTGGCAAAGAAAAAATGGAAGTTCAGCTGTATGAAATTGATCCTGAATTGGAAAAACAAGTTCGTTCCATGTGCGAACAAGAAATGTTGGCTGCCATTCAAGTAAAAGAAAAGCATGCCAGGGATGACGCCATCCAAGAGATAAAAGACCGAGTAGTTGCGGAATTTGAAGAGAAAGAAGATATTGAGGAAGAAACGATTAAACAAGTAAAAGAAATACTGGATAAAATCGTGAAAGAGGAAGTCCGTCGTTTGATTACAGTCGAAAAAATTCGCCCGGACGGACGAAAAATCGATGAAATTCGTCCGCTTTCTTCTGCTGTTGGCTTATTGCCGCGTACACATGGTTCCGCATTGTTTACTCGTGGACAAACACAGGCTTTAAGCGTATGTACATTAGGAGCGCTTGGTGATGTTCAAATCTTGGACGGTCTCGGAATTGAAGAATCAAAACGTTTTATGCATCATTATAATTTCCCTCCTTTTAGTGTAGGGGAAACTGGACCAATGAGAGGACCGGGACGCCGGGAAATTGGGCATGGTGCATTGGGAGAAAGAGCTCTGGAACCTGTTGTTCCGAATGAGAAAGAATTCCCTTATACCATTCGTCTTGTTTCTGAAGTTTTGGAATCAAACGGATCGACATCTCAGGCTAGTATTTGTGCTAGTACGCTGGCGATGATGGACGCCGGTGTGCCCATTAAAGCGCCGGTTGCGGGAATTGCAATGGGATTAGTGAAATCCGGAGAACATTATACGGTCTTAACAGACATTCAAGGAATGGAAGATCATCTTGGCGATATGGACTTTAAAGTTGCCGGTACAGAAAAAGGCGTTACCGCTCTGCAAATGGATATTAAAATAAAAGGACTAAATCGTGAAATCTTGGAAGAAGCACTCCAACAAGCTAGACGGGGAAGATTGAAAATCCTTGAACATATGATGAGCACCATTTCAAAACCACGCACCCATTTATCGATGTATGCTCCTAAAATTTTGTCGATGACCATTAATCCGGATAAAATCCGCGATGTCATCGGACCAAGCGGAAAACAAATCAATAAAATCATCGAAGAAACAGGAGTTAAAATCGATATTGAACAAGATGGAACGATCTTTATTTCTTCAGTAGATGAAGAAATGAATAATAAAGCCAAAAAGATCATTGAAGATATCGTTCGAGAAGTTGAACCAGGGCAAATCTATCTTGGGACTGTTAAACGGATTGAAAAATTCGGTGCTTTCGTGGAAATTTTCAACGGAAAAGACGGCTTAGTCCACATTTCTGAATTGGCGGAAGAAAGAATTCGAAAAGTAGAAGATGTCGTGTCGATAGGAGACCAAATATTAGTGAAAGTCATCAATATTGATGAACATGGTCGGATCAATTTATCGCGAAAAGCGGTGTTAAGAGATCAAAAGAATAAAAATGAACAAGCATAATTTTCATCCAGCCATTGAAACGGATTTTCATCCTATGTTATAAATAATGAGTAAAGAGGTCAGGGGTTCCCTGGCTTTTTTGTTGCATGAACGCTTTCAAGAAACGCTGTTCTAACTGTCCCCCTTTTTTCATATGGTAATGTAGGGGGAGGGAAAACCGTGGCTAAGTTAAGACGAATCTTTGGTATTCTGTTTTTGTGTATGCTATCCTTTTTCATTGTGGATAACCCGATGACGACCCAATATTTATCTTCTTTGAAAACAGAATCGCTTTCTGCAGATGCCAAAGTTGAGCCATCTTTGTATAACCAAATTAAAGAAGCTGATCATAAATATTCCCGAAAAGCTCAAGATGCCGTGATTGATCGGGTTTGGAAGAAAATCCCCGGTTATAATGGGATAAAAGTGGATGTGAAACGTTCTTACGAAAGAATGAAAAAAGACGGAAAGTTTAATGAGGATAAACTTGTTTTTCATCAAACGAAACCCCAAGTTCATTTACATAATCTTCCTCCCGCTCCCATATACCGCGGTCATCCCGATAAGCCGATGGTTAGTTTTGCGGTGAACGTGGCGTGGGGAAATGAGTATTTGCCCAAAATCCTTTCTGTCTTAAAAAAGCATCATATTCATGCCACTTTTTTTCTGGAGGGGCGATGGGTAAAGAAAAATCCGGATTTAGCCAAAATGATTGTGGACGGTGGACATGAAGTGGGAAATCATTCCTTCACACATCCTGACATGAAAACCCTCTCGTCCGACCGAATCAGGGAAGAGATGATCAAAACGAATCAAGTGATAGAGGCGACGACAGGAAAAAACGTTTCGCTCTTTGCGCCTCCAAGCGGAAGCTATCGCGATGAAGTTGTCAAAATTGCGGACAGTCTAGGGATGGAAACAATCATGTGGACGGTTGATACCATTGATTGGAGAAATCCTGCCCCAGATGAATTGGTTAATAGGGTCATTTCCAATGTCGGACCGGGGTCGATTGTTCTCATGCATCCGACAAAAAGCACCGCAGCTTCTTTGGAACGATTAATCACAAAAATTCAAAAAAAGAATTTGAAGATCAACACGGTGTCGCAGTTATTAAACGAAGAACGCATTTTTCCAATAGAAGATGAGAAAAATGACTAATAATGGAAGCAGCAAGATAGGAGGATGCAATTTGATCAAAACTTATACTTGTCAGAATGGAGTAAGAATCGTATTAGAAACTATTCCTACGGTCCGCTCCGTTGCCATCGGAATATGGGTAGGAACCGGTTCGAGGGATGAATCCCCTGAAAACAATGGCATTTCCCACTTTTTAGAGCATATGTTTTTTAAAGGGACAGAATCCAAGAATGCAAAGGAAATTGCTGAGAGTTTTGATAGCATAGGCGGACAAGTCAATGCGTTCACATCGAAAGAATACACGTGCTATTATGCAAAAGTTCTTGATAATCATGCCTCATATGCATTAGAACTGTTAGCCGATATGTTTTTCCATTCCACATTTGAGGAAGAGGAATTAAAAAAAGAAAAAAATGTCGTTTTAGAAGAAATTAAAATGTATGAAGACACTCCTGACGATCTTGTACACGACTTGTTAAGCAAAGCAGCATACGGACGGCATCCTTTAGGATATCCTATCCTTGGAACGGAAGAGACTTTGGAGAGCTTTACTAGCCAAAAATTAAAAGAATATATGCATCAAATGTATACTCCGGATCGTGTTGTGATCTCTATCGCAGGAAACGTCGATGAAACGTTTATAAAAGAAGTGGAAAAACGATTTGGCTCTTATGAAGGTGGAAAACGTGATCGGGGATCCATTCAACCCACATTCCATGCTGACCGGATTTCAAAAACAAAAGACACCGAACAAGCCCATTTATGTATCGGTTTCAAAGGATTGGAAGTTGGACATGAAGATAGTTATAATCTCATCATTTTAAACAATGTGCTGGGCGGCAGCATGTCTTCAAGACTGTTCCAAGAAGTCAGAGAGCAAAGAGGGCTTGCTTATTCCGTCTTTTCGTATCATTCATCCTACCGTGACAACGGGATGATCGCCATCTACGGCGGTACAGGGGCCGATCAGCTGGATCAACTTTCTGAAACGATTTTTCAAACGCTGGAACACTTAAAGCAACAGGGTATCACGGAGAAAGAGCTACATAACAGTAAAGAACAACTAAAGGGCAATTTAATGCTAGGGCTGGAAAGCACAAACAGTCGTATGAGCCGAAACGGCAAAAACGAATTATTGCTGAAAAGACATCGCACTTTGGATGAAATGATTCAATTAATCGATCAAGTGAATATTCAGTCCGTCAATGAAATGGCGCAAGAACTTTTTTCGAAACCATATGCCCTTTCGTTGATCAGCCCTGATGGGAAACTGCCGTCATCCCTTATATAATCATCTCCATTCCAGCGGTTGGCCGCGGGTGGAAGACGCTGATTAAAAAGAAGAGCTGTAGCCACACAGAACCAGTTCTCTACGTTTATTTTAATGAAAAAGTTGATGCACTGGATCTTTAATTTTTAAAAAAGATTTTTGGATTTTCACATTGAACGGATTTTTTGATGCATAAAAAAGGAATCTGATCCCCTTATAGTAGATAAAATCTGCTATAAGGGGTTTTTGTTTGGCTAGAAATGAGTGGTTCACCTTTTGATCTTGTGCAAAGTATGAGTGAGTTTTAGACGAAAAAAGGCTGCCCATGTTCATCCAAATTAGATCAATAAAACATATGGATTGCAAGCTAAAATTTTTTTGAAAGGAACAAATAGGTTAAATTCAAAGAAATATCCTGTTTTTTATGTCAACTATTTATTTGATAGGTTGACAATCAAAAATGGAAAGATTATGCTATTTGGTAGAGACAGAAAGGGGAGAGGGTGTTGAAACCAAGAAATATAAAGGCGATTGATTTGACGATGATGGCGTTGTTTGCTGCATTGATGATGATCGGGGCAAATATTACTTCTTTTGCACCTTTTATGGTCATTAACGGGGTGCCCATTACGTTGCAGACAGTCTTTGCCGTTCTGGCTGGTGCGGTTCTCGGCAAACGGCTAGGGGCTATCTCCATGACTGTTTATGCCCTTATCGGAATAATCGGTGTACCGGTTTTTGCCCAATTTAAAGGAGGTTTCGAAACGATTTTTAGCCCGACATTTGGGTTTATATTGTCTTTTATTTTGGCTGCGTACATAACAGGATGGATAATCGAAAAAAAGAAAACGCAGACTGCCTACGTAATAGCCTCATTAGCCGGTATGGCAGCCAATTATCTTTTCGGAACGAACTGGATGTATATGGCGATGAAATTGTGGGCAGATGCCCCGCCGGCTTTTTCTTATAAAGCCGCTTGGCTGACGATGTTAGTCCCGCTTCCGAAAGATATCCTTTTATCTGTTTTTGCCGGATTTCTTGCTTATCGGTTAGAACGTACTGTACTTTCCAAAAGCAAATTGCGTAATCAAAATGTATAGAAAGAAGGGAAAAAATGTCTAGATGGATCGAACTGGCTGAAAGCGTTTTAAATGGTTATGAAATAAGCGATTTGGAAGCGATGAATATTTTGAATTGCCCCGATGCAGAATTGCTTGAACTGCTTCAGGGAGCCTATCGGATACGGCACCACTATTACGGCAACAAGGTAAAATTAAATATGATTTTAAATACAAAATCAGGACTCTGTCCAGAAAACTGCAGCTACTGCTCTCAATCCGTCATATCCACAGCACCGATTGAAAAATATCGGATGATGGATAAAGAAACGATTTTAAAAGGAGCAGAAAGGGCGCGGCAATTAAATGCCGGAACATTCTGCATCGTGGCGAGCGGAAGAGGACCTAGCAATAAAGAAGTGGAACACATTGCTGCCGCCGTGGAAGAAATTAAAGAGCGATATCAAATGAAAATATGTGCTTGCTTGGGGATATTGAAGCCGGAACAAGCCAAGCGGTTGAAAGAAGCGGGGGTAGACCGTTACAACCATAATATCAATACATCGGAGCGCCACTATGAAAACATCACGACAACGCATACGTACGAGGATCGCGTAGAAACCATTGAAACGGTGAAAGAAAGCGGAATTTCCCCTTGTTCGGGTGTCATAGTCGGAATGAAGGAAACGAAAGAAGATGTCATCCATATGGCCCGCAGTTTGCATATTTTAGATGCAGACTCGATACCGGTGAACTTTTTAAATCCGATAGAGGGAACGCCGCTCGAAGGAGTAAGGGAGTTGAACCCGCTCTATTGTTTAAAAGTTCTATGTTTATTCCGTTATATCAATCCGTCAAAGGAAATTCGCATCGCCGGCGGAAGAGAAGTGAACTTGCGCAGTTTGCAGCCATTTGGACTCTATCCGGCCAATTCGATTTTTATCGGAGACTATTTGACAACGGAAGGCCAGGAAACAACCGCAGACCATCAAATGATTAACGATTTAGGTTTTGAAATCGAATTCGTGCAAGAAAAAGAACAGGTGATTTAAATAAAAATGCAATCACAAAGAAAGGCTGATTCAGCCGTCGTACAGGCCGCCGCTTCCATGAAGCGGCGATTTTTTGTGTTTTGTTCATGGAAGATGGTTTGTCTTGCTCAGGATGGTTAGGACAGTGACAATAAAAGGATGAGACCGCACAATCATGAACGGGTGCGGTGTGGACATCCTATCGTGATAAAAAGTTTAAGGCGTTGATAAAATAAGGACTTTTTTTCATTTCAATCATTCTACGGAAAATTTGTTATGATTTACATATATTTCAAATTATGATATCATTTTGATATAAATTCCAATAGGAAGGGGAAGCGAAAATTGAAAGAGAAAAATGCATGGCACATGAACGGATTTATCGGAATTTTGTTAATTATCGCTCTGTTGGCTGTGGCTTTTTTAGCCATGTCTCGAGATCATTTTTTTCGTTCTATTTTGTTGGTGATCATTGCCATACTGATCGGGAGCGGTCTGACTATTGTACAGCCTAACCAAGCCAATGTTGTCGTTTTTTTCGGGCGTTATGTAGGAACCATTCGAAAAAGCGGTATAGCTTTAACTGTTCCCTTTACGAATAAGAAAAAAGTGTCTCTTCGCGTGCGAAATTTTAACAGCAAAAAACTGAAAGTAAATGATGTGGAAGGAAATCCGATTGAAATTGCTTCCGTCATCGTCTTTAAAGTCATTGATTCAGCGAAAGCAACTTTTGATGTAGATGATTATGAAGAATTCGTAGAAATCCAAAGCGAGGCTGCCATTCGCCACGTCGCAACAAAGTATCCTTATGATACGTTGGATGACCACCATATTACATTAAGAGGCAATGCGGATATTGTTTCCAAAGAATTGGCCGATGAATTGCAAGAACGGTTAAACGTTGCGGGAGTTCAAGTAATCGAAGCGAGGCTGACCCATTTGGCTTATTCGACAGAAATTGCGAGCGCCATGCTTCAGCGTCAACAGGCCGCCGCCGTTCTATCTGCCAGAAAAATGATTGTAGAAGGTGCTGTCAGCATGGCTCAAATGGCCGTCGAACAGCTTTCGAACGATGGAACGATTGAACTGGATGAGAAAAGAAAAGTGAACATGGTGAATAATTTAATGATTGCGATCATATCTGACCGTGGCGCTCAGCCGGTCATTAATACCGGCAGCTTGTACTAATGGTTGTGGATCAACATGGCCAACAAGAAACATTTTCCGTTGAGAATAGATCCTGAATTGTATGCAATCATTGAACGATGGGCGCAAGAAGAATTCCGTAGTGTGAATGCCCATATTGAATTTTTATTAAGAGAGGCTGCTCGGCGTGAAAAGAGATTGCCAAAGAGAAAAAAAGAGGATGAATAATTTTTTCAAACACTTGCTTTTGATTCATAAATGATAAGGGGATATGATGTTCGTTCAAGAACATATATCCTCTTTTTTTATAGACGTATACGGGGGGACGGATCGATGAAAGGGATTGGCTGAATTTTCTACCATTCTTTTAGACTAGGAAAAAAGGCAGCAGGGAAATCATTGTTTATTCCTATTAAAATATGTTAATATTCTAATATATTATAATTTTCTGAACAATGGAGGAGATGAGTTATGCACGTTCCGTTAGTACTGACAGATTTTTTAGATCGCGCTGCCGAATTATATGCAGACAAAATTGGAATGATTAACGATGATCGCTATATCACTTATCGACAATTAAAAGAAAGAGTGAATCAGTTGTCTCATGGGCTGTATTCACTGGGCATCCGCAAGGGAGACCGCGTGGCATATTTAGCGCCCAACACGTTGGAAATGCTTGAAGGTTTTTACGGAATTTTTCAGATCGGAGCCATTATGGTTCCTTTGAATATTCGTCTGAAACCGGAAGATTATTTGTTTATGCTAAATCACAGTGAATCGAAAGTACTGTTTGTCGACCAAGGTCTTTACCATTTGATCCAACCGGTGAAAGACCGCTTAGCGACTGTTGAACATATTATTGTTCATTATAAAGACAGCGACAATGAAGAATTGGATTATGACCGTTGGTTGGGCATGTTTCCAACTAGCGAAGTAGAACGACCCGAAATCCATGAAGAAGATGTATGTAGTTTATTGTATACGAGCGGGACGACCGGAAACCCAAAAGGGGTTATGTTGACGCATCGCAATAATTATCTTCATGCACTTTGGTCGATGCATCATTTGCGCGTTTCGGATCGAGACACGCTGCTTCATGTACTGCCTATGTTCCACGTTAACGGCTGGGGATCCCCTTTTTATTTCACCGCGAATGGTGCGACACAAGTAGCTTTGCGAAAAGTGGATGCAAAAACCATATTTGATTTAGTGCAAAAGCATCGTGTCACCATCATGGAAATGGCCCCAACAGTATTAAATTCCTTGCTTCAATATAATGAAAAGCATCATCCGATCATTGAACAAGATGTGCGTGTCGTCATTGCCGGATCAGCTCCTCCGCCTTCCTTTGTGAAAAGAGTAGAGAATGAATTGGGTTGGGAGTTTATCCAAGTTTACGGAATGACGGAAAGTACGCCGCTGCATTTGGTTTCCACCGTTCGTTCCCATTTGAGCCATTTACCTTTGGAAGAGCAATGGCGTGTGAGAGCCAAAGCCGGTTATTCGATGATTGGTTGTCGTGTTAAGGTTGTTAATGAACATGGGGAGGAAGTAGCACGAAACGGAAAGGAAATAGGAGAACTGGTTATTCGAAGCAACGCCGTGATGAAAGGTTATTGGAAAAATGAAGAAGCGACAATGGAGACGATCCGAAACGGTTGGCTTCATACCGGCGATATGGGGACGATTGATGAGTACGGGTATATCGACATTGTGGACAGAAAAAAAGATATTATCATTAGCGGCGGAGAAAATATTTCCTCTATTGAAGTCGAGGGCGTTCTCTACGAGCATCCGGCTGTATTAGAAGCCGCTGTCATCGCCGTGCCGCATGAAAAGTGGGGAGAAACTCCGCATGCTTTTGTAGTCAAGAAACCGAACGAAACCGTAACAGAAGAAGAATTAATCGAATTTTCCCGTTCAAAGTTAGCTCATTTTAAAGCGATTACAGGAGTAACGTTTGTGGAGGAACTGCCGAAAACGGCATCGGGAAAGATTCAAAAGGTGTTATTAAGAAAAAATTATTGGGAATCAAAAGGAATAACGGGACGATTGGTCAATTAATGAAATGGGCGGCAAGTTTTTTTTGCCGTCTTTTTCATACATTTGGTTCCTCTCATACCCTTCATAACGTTGTTTACGAATATTAGCCGCACCTTTTTCTCCTAAATCAGGTCTGATTTTCTTTTTTGATCTGTACAGTATTCAATAAGGAGAATCGAAAATGGCATCAGGAAAAAAACGGTGTACGTACAATGAATTTTCCTTTACAATAGAAAAAAGGGAGCGTACTCTGCTCCCTTTTTCTATCGTTATGGAAATGAGACACGTTTCACAAAAAAAGAAATGAGCTTAAAAAGGAACATTCCTTTTTGGGAGATGAAAACAATGAAAATTCCAATTCTTGATACGTTGAATCGACCTTTGCGAGATTTGCGTATAAGTGTGACTGACCGCTGTAATTTCCGCTGTCAATATTGTATGCCCGCCGAAATATTTGGCCCGGATTTTGCTTTTTTGCCGAAAGAGGAAGTGCTTTCGTTTGAGGAAATAGAAAGATTGGCAATGATCTTTAGCAAATTGGGGGTCAGGAAAATCCGAGTTACAGGCGGGGAACCGCTCATGAGAAAAGAACTCCCCTCCCTCATTCAGCGATTGTTGAAAATTCCCAGCATTCAAGATATTGGTCTTACAACAAATGGAGTATATTTGCCTAAATATGCAAAAGAATTGAAAGAAGCTGGTTTAAAACGGGTGAATGTCAGCCTTGACGCTCTGAATGATGAAATTTTTATGAAAATGAACGGCCGAGGAGTCCGTTCCAAGGCAGTCATAAAGGGGATTGACGCTGCTCTTGCCCATGGCCTTAAGGTGAAAATAAACATGGTTGTACAAAGAGGTATGAATGAAGACGAGATTTTGCCGATGGCAGAATTTTGTCGGAAAAAAGGACTTTCTCTCCGTTTTATTGAATTTATGGATGTCGGAAATTCAAATGGATGGAAATTAGATCAAGTGGTAACCAAAAAAGAAATATACGAAAAATTAAAGAGCCGTTTTCAATTAGAGCCAGTGGAACCGGCGTATTTTGGCGAAGTGGCTAAACGGTATCGTTATCAAGGTGAACAAACGGAAGTCGGTTTTATCACCTCTGTTACAGAATCTTTTTGCTCAAGCTGCACAAGAGCCAGAATTTCGGCCGAAGGAAAACTGTATACTTGCCTGTTTGCAAGTGAAGGCTACGACTTGAGAGCTCTTCTGCGAAGCGGGGCGAAGGATGAAGAAATTGCACAAAAAGTAGCAGACATTTGGAACCACCGAACAGATCGTTATTCAGATGAACGTTTGGCTAATACTCATCATCCCCGTAAAAAAATTGAAATGTCCTATATCGGTGGATAACCGTCCAATAAGAAAAAAACAAATGCGCGTATTGTCAAAACGAACAAGATATAATCAGAAAAAATTGAAGGAAATCTTCCATACAAGGGCTGAAAGTTGATCAAAGCCTGACATATGGAAAAAAGGAGCAAAAGTGACCGGACGGAAGATATGGGGAATCCATTTCTCCCATTGGTATTTGCTGAACTTCAAAACGACGCCAGGGAAAATGTGGTATAATCTACAAAGAATGAAGGATAAAAGAGAAGAACATCATTCGAAATTTTGTTAATTTCCCTTTTATAAAATGGATCGGAACGAAAAAATCACTCGATCGCTCTATATATGGATGAATGGAAAGAGTATGGGTCCAACCGGATCAAGAACGTTGACTGGAACTGGCTCAAAGTTGCCGACGTCGAAGAATGATGGTGGTAAGAGAAAGGATGAGGATCATGGTGGAACGGAGAAGCCCGATCAAAGTTGGTGAAGCCGTTCGGAGAGTCATGGAGTGGAAGCAGCTTGGAGAAATAGAATATGTGGATATTGATGCGTGCGATCGCCGCTTTTTAGGAAAACCGTTAGTAGCGGACCACGATGTACCGCCCTTTGACCGCTCTCCTTATGATGGGTTTGCCGTCCGCTGCGAAGATACTGCAGATGCGACTAGCGACAGCCCGGTTTTTCTTGAAGTTATCGATGAAATTGGCGCCGGGCAAGTAAGTCCTTTTCGAGTTGGGAAAATGGAGGCAATCCGCATTATGACAGGAGCGGCTATTCCGGAAGGGGCGGACTGTGTCGTCATGCTTGAATTGGTTCATGAGGAAAAACGGGATGGCAAAACATTTATTGCGATCAAACGGCCGTTCCAAAAACATGATAATATTTCCTTTAAAGGAGAAGATGCCAAGAAAGGTCAGCCTTTGATAGAAGAAGGAATTCAAATTAATCCTGGTGTAAAAGCGTTGCTTGCAACTTTCGGTTATGCCAAAGTTCCCGTTGTGAAACCTCCCGTTGTCGGTGTACTTGCTACGGGATCTGAGCTATTAAATGTAGATGAAGAATTGGTGCCGGGAAAAATCCGCAATTCCAATCTGTACATGATTGCTTCGCAAATTGAAAGAGCAGGGGGAAAAGTCAAAACATACGGGCAATGCGCCGATGATGTCGATTCGGTATTAAATGCTGTCAAAACTGCGTACAAAGAATGCGATATAGTCATTACGACGGGCGGAGTTTCTGTAGGAGATTTTGACTATTTGCCGGAAATTTATCGCCAAATGAAGGCTGAAGTGCTTTTTAATAAAATCGCTATGCGTCCTGGTAGTGTGACAACGGCCGCCGTTTTGAATGGCAAAATGCTGTTTGGATTGTCCGGAAATCCTTCTGCTTGTTATGTTGGATTTGAATTGTATGTTCGCCCCCTTATACGTTACTGGCTTCATTCTTCTAAACCATACTTGCGCCAAGGAAAAGCTTTTTTACAATCAGAATTCCCGAAAGCCAATCCTTTTTCCAGGTTTGTGCGCAGCAGAGTCTTTTATGGCGAGGACGGAAAGCTGCATGTAAAACCGGTGGGATTGGATAAATCAAACGTCGTAACGTCCCTGGCGTGGTCAGACTGCTTAATGGTTCTTCCGGGAGGAACAAGAGGGTTTGGAAGCGGAGATCTTGTAGATGTTCTCTTTCTCGAAGATAACACGGGGAGTGAGTCGTGTTGGGAAGAGAGCAAAAGATCTTCCAAATAGTAGGGTATCAAAATAGCGGGAAAACAACTTGGATCGAATATTTGCTTGAATATGCTTCTTTTCACGGAAAAACGGTGGGCGTAGTGAAACATCATGGACATGGTGGACGACCTGTCATCGGAGATAAAGGAAAAGATACAGAAAGGTACCGGAAAAAGGGCGCTTATGCTGTTACGGTAGAAGGCGGAAACACAGCCGTTGTCACGATCAACGGTTACTATGGCTTAGAAGACATATTGAAACTGTATCAATCGCTTCCTCTTGATTTCATTTTGATAGAAGGCTATAAAAAAGCTTCGTTTCCTAAAGCGGTTATAATTCACCGAGAAGAGGACAAGAATTTATTGAAATTGGAAAATGTACAAGCCGTCATCACGCCTTTCCCGCATCAATTTAAACAAATTCCTGCTTTTCACGTTGAGGATAAAAAATCAATGGCAGAATGGCTATGGAACTATTTCTTGTTTTAGGCGGAAAAACACGAAAAAATCATTTCAGCATGAAAAATACAAGCAGCTCATAATAAGATTTCTCTGAGATGAACCGTCTTGTTAAATGGTAAATGACGAAAAGCCAAGTCTTTTCCATTGTCTGCTTTTTTGTCGGTGTCAAACTTCAAACAACAGATAAGGACTTTTGTCTTTTCTGACGTTCTAGTAAGCAATTGAGACTGGATGGGAAAGTTTTCAACAGTAAGCACTTCACTTGAGAGAGCATATGAAAGCCGGAAAAAACACTCAGCGGGTTTTCCCGCTGAGTGTCTCTATGTGCGCCCGGCATGTACATGAACTATAGGGTGTAAGTCCCGAACCCCGAAGACAGAAGTAGAGGTTAGCCAAGAGCAAGGGTGTCCGTGGTGACGCGGAATCTGAAGGAAGCTGGAGGCAAAACACCGGTCCGAGGAACACGAACCTCATATAAGGCTAGGTATGATTGAGTGAGTTTGCATAACAAAACAAAGCTCTTTCTGTCGAAGGTCATATCGAGTAAATGAGGCGGATAGATGGTGTGAAAGTGCATGTACTTACCCGGGGAGGTCTGGCGGATATGTGAAGTACTCTTCATAACCTACTTAGTGATAAGTAGCTGAACCGTCAGAAGTCAGCAGAGGTCATAGTATTAGTTGGTCTAGAACAACTAAGAAGGACCGAACAATTAAGAGAGAATAGCCCTTGGTATTCAGTGAGTCATGATGAACACAGAAAACGTAGTACCTCACTTGAGGGAGGAAGCGGTGAATCCCGTGGGAGACCTCTTGGAGGGTGGAGTGACCACTGGCATAAAGAGAACAGCTATTCACGGAAGTTATAAAGACTTGCGTCAATTATCTTAATTGAACCGCCGTATACGGAACCGTACGTACGGTGGTGTGAGAGGACGGGAGTTAATCGCTCCCTCCTACTCGATTGAAGTCGGTTTTCAACTTCACGACAAACTTCATCGGCGCTTAAGCCGTCGGCGTTGATGACTGGTCCTTTTATGACCGTATTTTGAATGCCTAACATATCGGAGTCCAATCCGGTGACCACACAACAATCGCAGCCGCGGGCGTCAGACTCCTTCTTCAATTCCACCACTTGATATCCTCTTTCTTTTAAGGCTTCGGATACATTGTGCAATGATTCTTCTACTCCGATTTTTGCCATTCCTAACACCTCCCTTCCTATCGTTTTCTAGGATGAAAGGATTTATACACAATATGGCGTCTGTTTTTTTCGAAAACGATGAAAGATGGATTTTTTTCTCCATTCATTGGACGAATGAGTTACAATAAAATTAATTGTTATTTGAATTTTCGGTAAAATGGAGGTGTGAGTGATGAAGCAGGGATTTATTTTTGTGTTGCAAATCGCTTTTTTATGGCTTATCAATGAGATTAGCTATAGTATCGTCGAGTTTTTTCATATCCCCATTCCGGGAAACGTGCTGGGAATGGTGATTTTATTTATACTGCTTCTAACTGGAATTGTGAAAATTCATTGGGTGGAGAGGGGAGCTTCTTTTCTAAATAAGCATTTAGCGTTTTTCTTCATTCCCATTTCAGTAGGTTTCATGAGCTATGGGAATTTTTTTGTCAAAAATGGATTTGCATTGATCATTATTTTACTGGGCAGCTCCATTATCGGTCTGTTGATTACGGGGTATACAAGTCAATGGCTGGGAAAAGAGAAAGAAGGGAATATGGATGAAGATCGCCATTACAGTGTTTAGTATTGTCGTGACGATAGCGGCTTATTGGATTTCTCGCATTTTGGCCCGGAAATACCCATCCCCCTTGACCACACCTGTTTTTTTGAGTACAGTACTCATCATCATCGTGCTTACGGTATGTAGAATGGATTACAAAGACTATGGGCCGGCAAAGGATATTATGACTTATCTGCTTGGACCAGCGACAGTGGCGCTTGCTGTTCCGCTTTATCATAATAAAGATTTGCTGTTAAAAAAATGGATGCCTGCACTTGCCGGACTCGTCTTGGGTACCTTTTCAACCATCATTTCTGCTGTTTTGCTTGCCAAACTATTTGATTTTTCGGGAACCATTGCAGCCTCAGTAGCGACGAAATCGGTTACAACGCCGGTTGCCATAGAAGAAGCGAAGATTATAGGGGGAGATCCTGCGCTATCGGCGATTTTTGTCATGGTCGCCGGCATCTTTGGAGCGATGTTTGGACCGTGGCTATTGAATGTGACGAGGATATCAGATCCGTTTTCCAGAGGACTATCCATTGGTACGGTTTCTCACGGTATCGGCACAGCGCAAATACTGTCAGAAGGGTCGTTGCCGGGAGGAGTATCCGGGGCTGCCATGGGGTTTGCGTCCATTTTGACATCAGCCGTTCTTCCGTGGTTGTTTCCGCTCTTGTTCTGACGGACAAACAAGATTTAAGTCACGGACGTGGATTTCCATCCTAAAAAAAGCAGCTGGTATGATACATAAAAAGCGGCTGTCAAGGTAAAGTAAGACAGAGGTGATGGAAATTGAGCAAACGAGTAAAAAAAGATCCTTCCACTATTGGTTTAGGCTCTTCTCAAACGGAAGGGCAAGGAACAACGGAACGAGAAACAGCCGGCGGTGTGAGCCGCTCATCAGCAGAGAAAAAACAGAAAAAGTATTGATTTTTGTTGGTTTCCTCCGGTTTCCATTGGTCATCCTGACTTGGCCCGGAGGAAACTGATTTTTTTATTGAGCGCAAAAGTTTGTGAATAACGGATGGACCAAAATAGGATTTTCCTATTTTTATGTCGAATAAAATTTTCAGAATTTTATAAAATATTATTGACAGGAATACTCTAATTGATATAACATACAATTAACGGCACATACCGACCGGTTAGTTAAAAAAGGAGGCCAAACTTCTATGGATTTTTCGTTTTCCGAAAAAGTGATCAATCTTCAAAAGCGGTTGACAGCCTTTATGGAAGAATACATTTATCCGAATGAAAAAACATTCGAGGAACAGTTGAACGATCAAGAAACTCGCTGGTCCATTCCACCCATTTTAGAAGAGCTGAAGCAGAAGGCAAAGAAAGAAGGATTATGGAATTTGTTTTTGTCTGACAGCGAATATGGCGCCGGATTGACCAATTTGGAATATGCCCCGCTCTGCGAAATTATGGGAAGAAGCATGATCGCTCCGGAAATATTTAACTGCAATGCACCTGATACCGGGAATATGGAAGTTCTCGTCCGTTATGGAAGCGAGCAGCAAAAAGAAAAGTGGCTGAAACCTCTTCTGAACGGCGACATTCGTTCTTGTTTTTCGATGACGGAACCGGATGTTGCGAGCAGCGACGCCACCAATATTTCGGCCAGCATCGTGCGGGATGGAGACGAATATGTGATAAACGGTTTGAAATGGTGGTCTTCCGGAGCAGGGGATCCGCGTTGCAAATTTGCCATCGTCATGGGCAAATCGAACCCCGATGCTCCAAAACACGAACAGCAATCCATGATTATCGTTCCTCTTGATACAAAGGGTGTGGAGATTAAACGCATGCTCCCCGTTTTTGGATATGATCACGCTCCACATGGGCATGCGGAAATTCTTTTTCACGACGTGAGGGTACCGGCGGAAAATATCATTTGGGAAGAAGGCAAAGGATTCGCCATCGCCCAAGGTAGGTTGGGACCTGGACGAATTCATCATTGCATGAGAATTATTGGCGCTGCAGAAAGAGCGCTGGACGAAATGTGTAAGCGCGTACAAGAAAGGGAGGCTTTTGGCGAATCTTTATCGAAGAAAGGAGTGATCCAAGATTGGATTGCTCAATCGCGGATCGAAATTGAACAGGCAAGGCTGTTGACTTTAAAAGCGGCCTATATGATGGATACGGTCGGCAATAAAGCGGCCAAAAAAGAGATTGCGATGATTAAAGTGATTGCTCCGAATATGGCCTTAAAAGTAATAGACCGCGCCATACAAGCATTCGGTGCGAAAGGCGTCAGCAATGATACGACTCTTGCCGCTCATTGGGCCAATATAAGAACACTAAGACTAGCTGATGGTCCGGATGAAGTTCATAAACAGCAAATTGCGAAGCTGGAATTGCGTGAGCATTCACCGGAAAGGGAGAGATTTCAATGGCAACAGTAAAGGAACTGTTTGACTTAACCGGAAAAACGGCGATTATCACTGGAGGAGGGCGAGGATTAGGAGAGCAGATCGCAGAAGCGTACGCTGAATCAGGAGTGAACGTTGTCCTTTGTTCGCGTAAAGTAGAGAATTGTCAAGAAACAGCTGAACGTTTACAGTCCGTGTACGGGATAAAAACGTTAGCTCTGGAATGCGATGTCACAAAACCGGAGGATGTTCAGACGGTAGTGGATCAAACGATTCGCAAGTTGGGACGCATTGATATTTTAGTGAATAACAGCGGGGTTTCATGGGGGGCGCCAGCGGCGGAAATGCCGATTGATGCTTGGAAAAAAGTAATCGATGTGAATGTTACCGGCACGTTTTTAATGTCGCAAGCGGTTGGGAAAAAAATGATAGAGCAGCAGTCGGGAAAGATTATAAATATGGCTTCGATTGCCGGGCTTGGCGGAACGGATCCCGATTATTTGGATGCCATCGGCTACAATACCAGCAAAGGTGCCATCATTACTTTTACAAAAGATTTGGCGGTGAAATGGGGGCCGTATCATATTCATGTGAATGCGATTGCGCCGGGGTTCTTCCCGACGAAAATGTCGAATGTCGTTATTGAGAAAGGGAAAGATTATTGGCTGTCACATACGCCGTTAAGAAGATTCGGTAGTGACGATGATTTAAAGGGAGCGGCCGTTTTTTTGGCCTCAAAAGCTTCGGATTATATAACCGGGGATGTCCTCTTTGTGGATGGTGGGTCGCACGCTTTGACATAAAATTTCCGGACTGATTGGATCAAAAGGGGGATTTTCCAATGGAGGAAGTTCAATACTTTGCTCCCTATCAGGGAAACTGTTCCCATGATATAACGATTCCGGAAATGACATTGCCTGAAATGTTAGAACAGTCGGTGGAAAAATTCCCTCAAGCATATGTCGCCAGTTTTTATGGCCGTAAACTGACATATGAACAACTTTGGGAAGCAGTTCAAATATTTGCCGCCCATTTGCAGAAACTAGGTGTTCAAAAAGGTGACCGGGTCGCCATACAATTGCCAAATTGCCCACAATATTTGATCAGTTATTATGGGATCCTTGCCGCTGGCGGAATCGTCACCCAGCTAAACCCGATGCTATCGGAGAAAGAACTGGAGTATATTTTAAAAGATTGTCAGGCGAAAATCATCATTCTGATAGATGCTCTTTACCCAAAAATAAAATCAGTACAGAAATATACGGCAATTGAAACCGTGATGACTGTCAGTTTAGGAGATCTTTTTCATCCTAAGCTTCCCGATTTGGCGCTTCAATCTGTTCTTTCAGTAAAAAACGATTTTTTGCCTGTGAAGATAGATCCAAAAAACGATATTGCGGTTTTGCAGTATACGGGCGGTACTACAGGCAGATCAAAAGGGGCTATGCTGACTCATTTTAATTTGGTGGCTAACATTGTTCAAACTTACGAGTTTTTTAAAAGTGAATTAAATCCAGGCAATGAAAAATGTTTAACGGTTATTCCACTATTTCATGTATTTGGGATGACATCATGCATGAACTTTTCCATTTTTTGTGGGAATGAAATGATCCTTCTCCCAAAATTTGATCTTCAAGAAGTGTTGGAGACCATTAAGAAAGAACAGCCGACGGTATTTCCAGGTGTTCCAACCATGTATGTAGCGATTACCAATCACCCACGCGCCCACGAGTACCAATTGGATTCTATGAAATTATGCAATTCCGGAAGTGCGCCTATGCCAATAGAAGTCATGAAAGAATTTGAAAGAAAAACAGGAGCGAAAATAGTAGAGGGGTACGGTCTTTCAGAAGCGTCACCTACAACCCATTGCAATCCTCCGTTTGCAGCAAGAAAAGCGGGAACGGTTGGGATCGGGTTCCCTCGGACAGCTTATAAAATAGTCGATTTGGAATCTGGAACGAAAGAAATGCCGCCTGGTGAGCCAGGAGAATTGGTCATCAAAGGCCCGCAAGTGATGAAAGGATACTGGAACCAACCGGAAGAAACGGCGATGACGTTACGCAACGGCTGGCTGTATACGGGAGATATCGCCAAAATGGATATGGAAGGATACGTATCCATTATCGATCGCAAAAAAGATATGATTATCGCAAGTGGCTATAATATTTATCCGCGCGACGTAGAAGAAGTTTTATACGAGCATCCAGCCGTTCAGGAAGCAGTGGTGATTGGCGTTCCAGATGCCTACAGAGGGGAGACGGTTAAAGCTGTTATCGTCTTAAAGGAAGGGGCAACAACAAGCGAGAAAGAATTGATCGATCACTGCAAACAGCATCTATCCGCATATAAAGTACCAAAAATCATTGAATTTAGAAACGAATTGCCCAAAACCAATATAGGGAAAATTTTGAGAAGAGCCATCCGAGAAGAGTCAATGAAAAAACAATGAAGACTTGTATTGATGCTCTCGTTCTTATAGTATAATCACAAAAAACTGATAACGGTGAGGATTGTACAATGAAAGAAACAATCATGGACAAGAGCATCGAGCTATTTGCTGAAAAAGGCTTTAAAGAAACCTCTATACAGGACATCATGGATGAACTGCATGTAACGAAAGGAACCTTTTATTATTATTTCAAAAGCAAAGAAGAATTGCTAAAGGATATCCATTTGCAATATATCGAACGTCTTTTAGAGAATCAGAAAAAAATCATCTCGGATCCAAGCAAAACGTGTCAAGAAAAATTATTTGCGATCATTTATAAATTAATTCAAGATATCGAAAAAGAAGGACAGCGAGCAAAAGTATTCATAAGGGAAATCAATCATTTAAGCGATCAATATCTTGATATCGTTCTGCCGAAAAGAGATCAATTTCGAGAAAATGTTCAATTATTGATTGAAGAGGGAATAAAAAACGGAGAATTCCGCACAGACTTGCCGCCTGATATTGTTTCATTCGGCATTTTAGGCATTGCCAATTGGAGCTATTTTTGGTTTAAGCCAACAGGAAAAGTGAGCGACAAGCGTGTGGCCGAAATTTTTTATGAAATGCTCATTCATGGGATCCAACATAATAATTGATATTCAGTATCAACTCTTGATTGCGATGTAATGAGTCCATAAGGGGGTACTGTCATGAACATTAATGATGTGAAGAAAATAGCAGTGATCGGATCAGGACAAATGGGGCACCAAATTGCGATGTTGGCTGCATTGGGCGGTTTTGAAACCGCTATCCAAGACATAAGCGAAAGCGCGCTAACGAAAGCTGAAAAATCTTTGAATGGAATTATGAATAAATGGGTTTCCAAAGGGAAAATCACAGAGGATGCCGTAAATGCCGCTTTTGCCCGGCTCGTTTTTTCCACGAATTTAAAGGAAGCGGTTCAAGATGCCGATTTTGTCATTGAAGCGGTTGTCGAGAAACTGGAAGTGAAGCGGAGCGTATTTAAGGAGCTTGATACATGGGCGCCAAAACACGCTATATTAGCCACCAACAGTTCTACGATCGTGAATTCTCTCATAGCAGAAGTAACGGAACGGCCGGAAAAAATGATTAATATGCACTTTTTCTTCCCACCGCTTGTCATGGATTGTGTGGAAGTCGTCATGAGCAGCCAAACAAGCGAAGAAACGGCAAAGGTGACGATGGAAGTCTGCGAACGGATGAATCGAACAGCTGTCCTGTTAAAAAAAGAAATTTCCGGATTTATTGCAAACCGGATTTTAGGTGCACTAAATAAGGAAGCTATTTATCTATATGAAAATGGCTATGCCGACTATCAAGATATTGATTTGATCGTTAAGAAAGCATTAGGTCATCCGATGGGGCCGTTTGAGTTAATGGATTTCTCTGGTCTAGATGTTGTCTATTTCGTTCAAAATCAGCAATATCAAGAATCAGGAAACCCTCTGGAACGACCGGCGAAATGTTTGCAAGAGAAAGTGGAAAAGGGAGAGCTTGGACGAAAAACAGGCAAGGGTTTCTATACGTATGAAAAAGAAGAGGTGAAATAAGAATGACATTAATAAGCCTTGAAAAAGAAGGAAGGACAGCGATTGTGACGATAAACAATCCTCCTCTCAATGTGTTAAGCCGACAAGTGACAAATGAAATTTCGGAAATTTTCGATCAACTGGAAGAGGACGAAAACGATTACTGCTATTCTTCTAACTGGTGCAGGAGAACGGGCTTTTATGGCGGGAGCGGATATAAAAGATTTCCCACGATGGATTGGGAAAAAGGGGCTTCAAGAAGAATTCATGAAAACGGATAATTTTTTCTTTAAAATTCAGAATATTAAAAAACCTACGATAGCTGTGTTAAATGGATTGGCATTGGGAGGCGGCTGCGAATTAGCACTGACAGCTGATCTCCGGATAGCAGAAGATCACGTCCAAATCGGTTTGCCGGAAATCAAGCTAGGCCTATTCCCAGGGGGGAGGGACTCAACGGCTTCCACGCCTAATTGGGGCAAGCAAAGCGAAGGAATTGATGTTCACAGGTGATCCCATATCGGCAGAAAAAGCACTTCAAATTGGGCTCGTGGATCATGTTGTCCCGAAAGGAGAAGGTTTAAACTATGCAAAAAAACTGGCGGAAAAAATCAACCGCTTTTCCTTGCCAGCTTTAATCAGAATTAAAAAAGCCATCAATGAAGGTCTTCAAGCTCCATTGTGGGAAGGAATTCAGCTGGAAGCACAGCTCTTTGAAGAAGTTTTTCAAACAGAAGATATCAAAGAAGGTGTGCAAGCGTTTATAGAAAAAAGGGAAGCATCTTTTTCCCATCGGTAAAGGAGGAAATTCGTTGCATTCAACTGAAATCCGTGTCCGTTTTTGTGAAACGGATGCTTTTGGGCATGTGAATAATACTAGTTATTTTGCTTATTTAGAGGAAGCGCGTCTCGATTTTTTGGAAGAAACGAATATGGATCATTGTTTTATATTGGCTTCCACACGCTGTGATTTTGTTGCTCAAGCCTATTATAATCAAAGGCTTGTTGTCACGACATCGATCAAAAAAATCGGAACGAAAAGTTTTACATTGGGTCACGAAATTATAGACAAACATACTGGCAAAACTGTCGCTTGTGCCGAAGCCGTGATCGTCTATTTTAACTTTGATACCCAAGAAAGCGAACCTTTGCCGACAGAACTGAGAAATTATTTACATCAACACTTGGAAGAAACGGAATTTCTGAAAAGGAAGTGATACCGATTGTCCCATATCATACCTGTCCGAAAAGGAGAGGAAATAAATAAAGAAAAATTGGAAGCGTATTTACGCAAGAATTTTAAGGATTTACCGGATTCGCCGTTAGAGATCCGGCAATTCGGTACGGGAGCCTCGAACCTCACATATGCATTAAACATAGGAAATTGGGAGGCGGTATTAAGGCGTGCGCCTATGGGGCCTGTTGCTCCGAAAGCTCATGATATGAAACGGGAGCATCAATTTCTGTCAGTATTAGCGGAACATTTCCCTTTGGCGCCGCGGCCATTTCTATTTTGCGAAGATGATTCTATTGTGGGAAAGCCATTTATTTTGATGGAAAAAAAAGAAGGGATTTTGATCGATACCGATTTTCCGGAAGAGATTGAACCAACGCCGGCATTAGGGAAGCGCATTTCTGAGATGATGGTCGATATGCTTGTGAATCTTCACTCTGTTCCATATAAAGGAACAATACTAGAGAAAATGACGAAGCCGGAAGGATTTTTACAACGGCAAGTGCATGGCTGGATCGCTCGTTTTGAACGAGTGAAAACGGAAGATCTTCCCGAGTTGGAACGGTTGAAAACATGGCTTGTCCACCATATTCCAACTTCACCTGAACCGGCCATTATCCATTATGATTACAAGCTGAACAATGCTCTATTTTCTGAAGATTTGTCGAAGATGACAGGGTTGCTTGACTGGGAAATGGCAACAGTAGGAGATCCATTGGCTGATTTGGGAGCAGCTATGAGCTATTGGCAGGAACCAGATGATCCGCCCGAGTTGAAAGCAGGATTTGGGAAGCCCTCTGTCACAACGTTGGCTGGATTTTACACAAGAAAGGAATTTGTGAAAAGCTACAGCAGGAAAAGCGGAAGGGACGTGGAACATTTTCCATTTTATTTATCGTTCGGATATTTTAAATTAGCTGGTATTTGCCAGCAGATTTATTATCGTTACAAAAACGGCCAGACAAATGATCATCGCTTTGCCCGCTACGGAGAATTTGCCAAATCATTAGTTCGATATTCCTGGCTGACGGCTTTTCATAGTGAAAGAGGTGAGCTATGACAAGGAAGATCCACGTAGTATTGAAAAAAGAAGATTTAGTGATGGAAAGATTGGCAGGAAAAATCGCCGTTGTATTTGATATTATACTGGCCACATCCACCATTACGGCTGCGCTGGAACAAGGGGCCGAAGCCGTGATTCCTGTATACGACAGGGAAGAAGCAGTCGAAGTATCCTCTGCATTTCCGTCATCGTCTGCTGTGCTTGCCGGAGAATATAACGGGAAATCAATGGAAGGGTTTCTGGATCCTTATCCAAAAGAGCTGGGAAAAAGGATTAAAGAAAAAACGCTCATTTTATCGACGACAAATGGTACAGTGGCACTGAAGAAAGCGGAGTCGGCCAAAAAATTATACGCAGCCAGCCTATTAAATACAGAAGCTGTCGCAGCCGACATTGTGAAACATTATCAAAATGAAACCATCCTCCTTATTTGCGGAGGGTCGCGCGGCAGCTTCAGTATGGAAGATTTTTATGGGGCCGGCTACATGGTCGACTGCTTGCTTTCGCTTCATTCTTTTCAGTTGACGGATGCTGCGAAAACGGCGCAATTGTTTTATCGATCCCAAAAGGATCATCCTTATGAACTTTTGTGCTTAACAAGAATCGGAAAAATACTTTCGCGCTATTCGTATGATGATGAATTGGACTTTATTTCCCAAAAAAGTGCCTTCACTGTCGTTCCGCGCTGGAAAGACGGAAAGTTAATCCATGTGGAAAATGAGCAGGATGGTCAACCCCATTTTTAAGGGAAGTCTGAATCCAATCAGATCTACAATATGAGTGGGTATATACTCATTAAAAAAAGGAGAAGCGTCCAACAATCCATTTAGAAAGCGTTTACTTTTGTTCTGTGATTCCAGCGGAACAGTTGTTCAAATACACGGATCAACGTCGCCACTAATTTATTAGTAGATTCGGTAAGTTGATCAAAAAAATGGGAAAAGGAGATGGAAAAGAATGAGTGATGTATTAGTGGAGAAACAAGGAAAAATTTTGATTTTGACGTTAAATCGTCCGGAAAGTTTAAACGCTTTTAGCGAGGATATGCTCATTGGTTTGAGAGAACAACTGCAACAAGCGGGTGAGGATGATTCAGTGAAGGCAATCGTCATAAGAGGTTCAGGCAGAGCTTTCTCTGCGGGGGGTGATGTGAAAAGCATGGCCAGCCGAACTGACATCACATCCTTGTATGAGCATGTAGGTCATCTCAATCAATGTATCTTGACGATGCAAGAAGTGGAAAAACCGATTGTGGCAGCTGTTCATGGATATGCGGCAGGAGCGGGATTTAATTTGGCTCTAGCTTGCGATTTTATTCTTGCATCGGATGAAAGTAAATTTATCTTAAGTTTTGCTCAAGTAGGGCTTATTTCCGATGGCGGAGGCCTCCATTTTTTACCTAAAATTTTAGGTCCCCATAAAGTGAAAGAATTGTTCTTCTTAGCAGAGCCTATCACAGCAAAAGAAGCGCTTGCGTTAGGAATCATCAACCGCGTGGTGCCTATCGAAGAGCTGCAGGATGAAGTCATCATTTTTGCTGCGCGCTTATCGCAAGGACCTCTTAAAGCGTATGGAAAAATGAAAAAGTTGATCAATGAATCTTATCAGCTGACTTTAGAACAAGTGCTTGAAAGAGAAAGGCTCACACAGATGCTGATGGCGGAAACAGAGGACCATAAAGAAGGTGTTACCGCTTTTAATGAAAAAAGAACACCGATTTTTCGAGGAAAATAAACGGCTGCACTGAAATACACGATGAAGCTCGACTATGGATCATGATAGAAAGAACGATAAAGATTGTTTCTGATTATGAATAACGTTCAGATGCCTGTGGTAAAGACCGTATAACAAGTTGACACACTAAAACTGGAATATTAGAAATCTCCCTTTTAGACACCCGGCTGTTTTGATAAAAGGAAAATATTATGAATTCATGAGGTGAGGAGAAAAATGAAAAATACTGCCCATTTTTCATTCTGGCCAACAAGAGTCCCCAAAACGCTAACGGTTCCAAAAACCAATATTTTCGATAATTTAGTTGTTTCCGCCAAACGATTTCCTCAAAAAAATGCCATTTATTATTATGGCGCCACGTATTCTTATCAACAAATTTTGGAAGAAGCAGAGAGAATCGCGGGTTTTTTGGAAAAAAGGCTGCACGTCCAAAAAGGGGACCGTGTCATGCTGTATATGCAAAACTCGCCTCAATTTATCATTTCTTATTACGCTATATCCAGGATTAATGCGATTGTCGTTCCGATCAATCCGATGAATACAACCGAAGAACTTAGATTTTATATTCAAGACGCACAAATCAAAACCGGTATCGTTTCACAAGAAATTTATGATTATGTTGCCCCGCTCTTGGAACAAACTCCTCTAGAACAGTTAGTGATCGCTTGTTATCATGATTATTTGCCCGAAGAAGTGGATGATCCAATTCCTCCGGTAGTGGCAGAAAGTCGCCGTCTGTTTTCAAAACAAAATCATTATTTATGGAAAGATGTGTTAGAAGCTGGAGAAAAACCGGAGTGTACGCTGGGAGATGCGGACGATCTTGCCGTCATGCCGTACACATCCGGTACAACGGGTTTGCCAAAAGGATGCTTGCATAAACATAGCAGTGTCCAGGCAAACACGATAGGTGGAGCATATTGGGATATTTTAACGCCCAATTCAGTTTGTTTCACAACATTGCCGCTGTTCCATGTGACCGGAATGATTCACAGCATGCATATGCCTATTTTTGTAGGAGCGGAAATGATCGTATTAACGCGCTGGGACCGCGAATATGCCAGAAAAATCATAAAAAAGAAACAGATTTCTCATTGGGTGGTCATCAGCACCATGCTTATTGATTTTCTTGCCAATCCCCTGCTGAAAAAAGAAGATGTCGCCTCGCTGGAATTAATTGCGGGGGGAGGAGCTTCGCTGCCGGCGGCCGTTGGGGAGAAGCTGTACAAATTAACGGGCCTTCGCTATGTAGAAGGATATGGATTATCCGAAACGATTTCTCATACACATTTCAATCCGCCGGATCGCCCAAAATTGCAATGTTTAGGGGTTCCATCGTTCGATGTTGATGCTAGAATCATAAACCCACAAACTTTAGAAGAATTGGACGACGGTCAAGAAGGGGAAATTGTGGTACACGGTCCTCAAGTATTTGTCGGATATTATAACCGCAAAGAGGATAACGAAAAGGCTTTCCTTGAAATAGATGGTAAAAAATTCTTCCGGACTGGCGATATTGGGGTTCGCGATGAAGAAGGATATTATTTCATTGTGGACCGTTTAAAAAGAATGATCAATGCTTCGGGATTTAAAGTTTGGCCGACTGAAGTCGAAAGTTATCTTTACAAACATCCAGCCGTGCAGCAAGCTTGTGTGGTCGGAATTCCAGATCCAAAAAGAGGTGAGAATGTAAAGGCTTTCATCATTTTGAATGAAGACTACAAAGGAAAAATTACGGAAGAAGAATTGATTCGTTGGTCTAAAGAACACATGGCAGCTTATAAATATCCAAGATTTATTGAATTCCGCGATTCCTTGCCCACTACGTCCAGTGGAAAGCTTTTGTGGAGAAAACTCGCGGAAGAAGAGAAGAAAAAATTTGAAATGAATAAATAATTCCTGAAAAAGGTCAAAAAGACCGTGCGTTTCAACATTTGCACGGTCTTTTTCTGTAATCGGACATTTTTTGGACCGAAAACCGATCACGTTTGTGAAGGATTCATTTCGATTGTACTTTTACTGTTGAGGTTTGATTTTGTTCAAAGTAAAAAAGTGAAACACGGAATTCTCATAAGCATTTGGCCGTTTTTGAAGGAAGAAGAAGAATTCATAAATCGGGGGAAGGTGAAACTTTCAGAATGAACCATCTTCAAAAAAGTAAAAATCGAATTTATCACAGCAAAGAAAAATAAGGCAAGGCAAAAGGCAAAAGAGCCAGATTCCTCCCAGCTTCTCTAAATTCAAGCGATTCGCTGAATTTAGAGGAAAATCAATAGAGGATCCAGCTCTTGTAAGCCCTTACTATTTTACCGCTATTAGTTCAAAGAGATCCACACGCTTTTTACTTCCGTATAGTTTTGCAAAGCGTAGGAGCCCATTTCCCGGCCGATACCGGACTGTTTGTATCCACCGAAAGGACTTGCAGCGTCAAATATGTTGTAACAGTTGACCCAAACGGTTCCGGCACGGAGATTATTGGCGATGTAATGTGCTTTTTTCACATCTTGTGTCCAAACTCCAGCAGCCAATCCATAGATGGAATCGTTCGCGCGATTGATTAAGTCATCTAAATCTTCATACGGCAGGGCAGAAATGACCGGACCAAAAATTTCTTCTTTTGCAATCGTCATATCGTCTTCCACATTGGCGAAAATGGTAGGAGTGACGAAATAACCTTCCTCAAACGGTTTCTTTCCTCCGGTGACTAATTCAGCGCCTTCTTCCAATCCTTTTTCAATATATCCAAGAACGCGATTTTGCTGCTCATCGGATACAAGCGGACCCATTTCTGTATCGGAATGAAGTCCGAAACCTTGCTTAATGTTTTTCGCATAATCCGCCATATCGGAAACGATATTATCATATTGCTTTTTCGGTACAAAGACGCGTGAGCCGGCACAGCATACTTGACCTTGATTGAACATAACCCCGTTTAAAGCTCCCGGGATGGCTTTTGAAAAATCTGCGTCCGGAAGGATGATGTTCGGTGATTTACCACCCAATTCAAGCGTGATCCGTTTGATCGAATTGGATGCTCGCTTCATAATTAATTTTCCGACTTCTGTTGAACCTGTAAAGGCAATTTTATCGACAAGAGGATGGTCTACAAGCGGTTGCCCGGCTGTTTCACCAAATCCTGGTACGACGTTCACTACTCCTTTAGGAAAACCGGCTTCATCGATCAGCTCAGCTAAATACAAAGCGGATAAAGGCGTTTGTTCTGCTGGTTTTAATACGACGGTGCAGCCGGTAGCAAGTGCGGCCCCTAATTTCCACAACGCCATTAAAAGCGGGAAGTTCCAAGGGATAATTTGGCCGACTACTCCAACCGGTTCATGGCGGGTGTAGTTAAAGAACGGACCGTTCACAGGGATGGTTTGGCCAACGATCTTCGTTGTCCAACCGGCATAATAGCGCAAATGTTCAATGGCCAACGGAACATCGGCATTCAAAGTTTCCCTGATCGGCTTACCATTATCGAGGGTTTCTAGTTGAGCCAGTTCTTCTTTATTTTCTTCCATTAAATCTGCGAGTTTGTACATTAATCGGCTTCTTTCCGCGGGGGTTAGTTTAGACCACGGACCATTGTCAAATGCTTCTCTTGCTGCTTTTACAGCACGGTCAATATCTTCTTCTTGCGCTTCATAAACTGTAGCCAACACTTCACCCGTCGCAGGGTTGGGAGTATCAAAGGTTTTTTCAGAGGCGCTTTTTACAAATTCTCCGTTAATGTACAATTTTTTGACACCAGACAAAAATTGTTCAACTTTTTCCTTTAATGGAGTTGCAACTGAGCTCATCGAATTCCTCCTTACATTTTAGTTTGGGAGTTACAACTATCAATCTAACATGAAAATAAATGACTTTCAATTATAAATATTAAAAATATTTAATTTATTTTTCGACAACAATCTTGTTTTTTCTTCGCAATCTATAAATATCTTGCCATGATATAGGGCATTGAATAGAATTTTATATTGAAATTCTTCTTTAGAGCAGCAATTTTGGAGGAATGAAAATGTCAAACAAAAGGAGCGAAACAGAGACAATAAAAGGATCTTCAAAAGTAAAATTGCCTCAAATAACCTGAATTTTGTGTATAATAGAAAATAATGACATTTTTCTTCATTGCTAAGGGGTTTAATTTTATGGTGAACAAAAAAAACATTTCATTTATTGTGAATAAATTCCAATCGTTGATCAAAGATTCCAGACATCTGATCATGTGTATTTCTTCCAACGGCAGATTGACGTACGTATCACCAGCCTCAGCTCTCATCCTTGGCTATGAAGCTTACGAATTGCTGGGGACGTTTATCTATTCCTACATCCATCCGGAAGATCGGTATAAGTTGCAACTTTCCGATCATGGCTGGGATAAGATTGAGTACCGTGCACGAAGAAAGTGCGGCGATTATGTTTGGCTTGAAACGAGCTGCATTGCTATGACAAATGAAATGGAATATTTTTGTATCTCCCATGATGTGTCTGAACGAAAAGTGTTTGAAGAACAAATTCAAGAAGAAAAAGAAAAGTACCGCCTTTTGTTGGAAAATACGGTCGATACAATAGGAATCGTCACGGAGGAAGGCTTTTTTGTCGATATTAACCAAGCCGGCAAACAACTACTCGGTTCAGCAAGAAAGGAGGAAATTATTGGCCGTTCCCTTTTCGACTATCTCCTTGAGGAATATATCCCGCTTGTTAAAACATATCTTCAACATCCTCACCAGCAAGATTCGCTGGAAGTTTGCATTAGAAGAGTGGATCAAATTGTTAAATGCGTAGAATTCAAATTAATACCTCTGTTTTATAAAAATCGGCATACATATCAAATCATTTTAAAAGATATCACCAACAAAAAAGAAACGGAAAAAATGCTTCAGAAAGCTGAAAAGCTGACCATTGTCGGACAGTTGGCCGCGGGTATCGCCCATGAAATACGAAATCCGTTAACGGCGATCAAAGGGTTTACCCAATTATTAAGCAATATGGGTTATCGGGATTATACGGATGTGATTTTGACAGAACTCGACCGTATTGATAAAATTGTCAGCGATTTGCTTGTGCTTGCCAAACCGCAGATTTCCCATCTTGAAGAAATCAATTTAGTCGAGTTAATTGATCGTGTTGTCACGCTCCTAAGGACTCAAGCTATTATGTATAATATTGATATTATTTCTGATATTCGCTTGAAGGATTGTCCTGTGATTGAAGCGGAAGCGGATCAAATTAAACAAGTGTTAATTAATCTTATTAAAAATGCGATTGAAGCGATGCCGGAAGGCGGGACCGTCACGATTGAAGCCGAAATGGATCATTCCGAAGATCATGTGGTGATACGTGTGATCGACGAAGGAATTGGAATTCCAAGAGAGCTGATTTCAAGATTGGGGGAACCGTTTTTTAGCACAAAAGAAAAAGGAACGGGTCTTGGATTAATGATATGCCAGAGAATCATAAAAAATCATAAAGGGTCTTTGGAAATTGATAGTGAAGTAAATAAAGGCACCACTTTTACGATTCGATTGCCTAGAAAAATCAGCAAAAAAAACGATAGGCAGAAAATAAATCCGGATGGAACAATATAAAAGCGCCGATCGCGTTTAAAAACGTCCGCCTTCTTAATCTTCTAAACGGAGAGAAACGAAATGGTTTTCCGAATGTTAATTGTTGTTGCGTTTCACTCCAAGGATAAAGATCTTTTATGTGCTTTGCTGAACGGTTCGGGATCGTCGAAATTCGGTTTTAGAAAAAGTCGCACACATCGAATGAAAATCCTTTCTTTTTTTATAGAATCTCTCCTTCTTATATTTCGTTGTTGATCGTAAAAAACGAAAAGATGATAGGGCTTTCAAACTCCTTATCGCTTTCTTTTTTATTTTTTGGCGAATAATTGAGGGAGAAAATACAAGTTTAATATAAGGATCGAGAGACTCGAGAACCCCCTGTTCCAGAGGACGGAACGACTAAAAAGTCGCATTAAAATAAAAACTAGAATAGTATAAAGAAAGCAGAAGCAGGAAAAGAAAGAGAGCTGGTCAGAAATGAATTTTGCGAGAACAAAGGAAGAACAAGAACGTTTGGAACGAATTGGGAAATTGGCTGTTCGTTTTTCTGAAAGAGTGGGTAAAATAGACGAAACGGGAGATTTTCCATATGAGAATATGGAAGATTTAAAAGAGGCAGGCTATACGACGTGGACTTTAGACAAAGAATTTGGCGGAAAAGGAATTTCTTTATATGAATTTCTTCTTTATCAAGAAAAAATTGCCGAAGGAGACGGCTCTACTGCTTTGGCAATCGGCTGGCACATGGGCACGATGATGGATTTATCCGCAAGGCGGCCATGGAATCAAGATGTTTGGAACGAAGTAGTGAAGAAAGTAAAAAAAGGGGCTTTAATCAACACTGCAGCTACTGAGCCGCAAACGGGAAGTCCAACTCGAGGTGGCTTGCCGCAAACTACGGCTGTATTCGAAAACGGACAGTGGGTGATCAATGGCCGAAAAACGCATACGACTTTATCCCCCGTTCTCGATTTCATATTGGTAAAGGCTTATATTCCTCAACGAAAAAAGGTCGGTATTTTTCTCATACCGAAAGAAACGAAAGGGGTTTCCGTTGAAGAAACTTGGAATACCATTTCGATGAGAGGAACCGGAAGCCATGACTTATTATTAAAAGATGTTCGTATAGATGAAAAATATTTTGTGGAGACCGTCGATCCTGTGAACAATCAATCAGCGGGATGGCTGCTCCATATCCCGGCCTGCTACCTTGGAATTGCCGGTGCTGCCCGTAATTATGCCCTCCGATTTTCGACTGAATATTCTCCCAACAGCATAGAAGGCACGATCAGTGATTTACCGAATATTCGCCAGCTGATTGGGCAAATGGAACTGGAACTCTTGCAAGCTCGTACGTTTATGTATGCAATCGCAGAAAAATGGGATCGTTCGGAATCCAAAGTGGAACTTCAGGCAGCTCTAGGAGCCGTAAAACATGTGGCTGTGAATGCAAGTATACGCGTTGTGGATGCGGCCATGCGGATTGCCGGCTCCAAAAGTTTATTTTTCGAAAATCCTTTGCAGCGCTATTACAGAGATGTTCGAGCCGGATTGCATAATCCTCCGATGGATGACGCTGTCATTGCCATGCTGGCCCAAAAAGCTCTTGATGGGATTCAAAATTGAACAAAATGGAATTCCATTATGTGGATAGACATTTGTAAATGCCTCCGAGTCTTTTGCTCGGAGGTTTTTTCGCTCGTCTTTAGTATGACCGGGATGTATGAGAGTGGCGGTGTTATTGAAACTCAATGTCGATCGTTTTACGATTGGAAGTCTGCAATTTGTTGGCTCTTATTTCAAGAATACCGTTCTTATAAGTGGCTCGAACGCTGTTTTCATCCACTTTTGCAGGCAAAGTTATTTTTCTTTGGAAGCTTCCATAATATCGTTCTTCATGATGAATCTGCTCTGATTCCCTTTTTTCGGTTTTTTCTATTTTTCCGGAAATTTGAAGTTCTGTGCCATCTAAATGAATAAACAGGTCTTCTTTTTTCTCCAATCCTGGAATTTCACAAGTAACAATAACTTCATTATCCGTTTCACGCACATCCATTCTTGGAAAGTTGAAATTATTTTGGAAAAATGAAGGAAAATTTGTATTAAAGAAACGTTCCATGTCTTTTCGAAACTGGCCCAAAGGTTGGAAAGCATCATTGCTTGGCCATTGAATCACCGTGATAACCTCCTTTATAAAATGATGGATCCTTTAAATAAGATTCCACCTTCTGAAAAAAACATTCATGGTGCGTTGAAAAATGGTTCCGGTGAGGACGATGGATTATCCCTTTTTTATCAATTGTTTCCTTTTGAATGAAAGGGGCTTTGGAAAAGTTGATTTATAAAACAGACAGAAGGAGCCATATTGCGTCAAAAAAAGGATTCGCCATTGATTCAGAAGAATTTTTCAGCAAAATGGTTTGAAGTAAAAAATAAAAAGAACAGAACATCAAAGGCAAACTGACAGGGGGAAGGAAATGGATATACGGAATGGACTGAAATCAATTTTGATTTCTGTTAGAAAACGTTGAATCTTGATTTTCTGTGTGGACTACATTTTGGGGAAAGAATCTTCAAGGAGCGTTTGGGGCTCTCCTTGAGATTGCGTTCGTTCAATCCTTTGGTTCAATATGGACGTGGGCCCCAAATACGTCATATTTTTCCGTTAAAATATTTTCCACTTTGTCGGAAATTCCATGGCTGGAACGGACATCAAGAGTAGGGTCAACGAGGATCACGATATCCACTATGACATTGTTTCCGTATTTTCGTGCTTTGACGCTTTTTACTTTAATCACGCCGGGAACGGTAAGAACAGTTTCTTTAAATTTCTGTAATTGCCCTTCATCAAAACCATCTGTCAAGTCATGAGAAGCATCTCGGAAAATTTCCCATGCGGTACGGCAAATTAATAATCCAATGATGACAGCGGCCAAAGGATCGAGCCAGGCTAGGTGAAATTGGGAGCCGATGATTCCAATTGCTGTCCCGACCCCGACTAAGGCATCAGACAAATTGTCTTTAGCGGCAGCCATAACCGATTGGCTGTTAATGCGTTTGGCGAGACGACGATTATAAAGATAAACAAGAAACATGACAAAAGAGCCGAAAAGAGCGGCCCATGCAGATATCCAATCAGGAATTTGTTCCTTATGATGAAAGATGGAGGAAACAGCGTTGAAAAGCACTTGCAAACCTACCATCATCATAATGAATGAAGCCATAAGAGATGCGACCGTTTCTGCGCGCCAATGGCCATATGGATGATCTTCATCGGCAGGTTTACGCGCCAATCTCAATCCAATGAGTACCGCGACAGAGGCGATGATATCAGTGGTGTTATTCAAACCATCCGCTTTAAGGGCTTCCGAGTGGCTCGTAATTCCGATCAACAGTTTGAAAACCGATAAAAAGAGATAAGAAAAAATGCTGATGACAGCGCCTCTTTCTCCTGCCTTCAGATCTTGAAATTTTTTTTCATCCATATGCGACTATCTCCTTACCAACTTATGCTACTAGAACATGTTACCAAATGGATGGCGTTTGAGTCTATAGCAACCTTTTTAGGAACGTTCATGAATATAGGAAGGTGTAAAAAAAGTTTCTCTATGGAAAAACAAACGTTGTATCGATCGGCTTTTCTATTTTTTACTAACTGCTTTGTTTCATTCAATAAAAAACAGCACAAAGTCGTTTAGAAAAGAATATGTCATTTATTAAGCGGCAGTGCCTGATCGCTTCTTAGATGAGAGCACATTAGATAGAAAAATTGCGTATTCTGTTAACACACCATATCAAAGCAAATCATTCGCCTATACGCGGCCATTTTTTTTGAATAAACTATAATGTCAAAAATGCGGGAGGAGGGCAGAGCAATGGCAGAGAAAAAAAAGAAACAGCCGAAAAAAGAAAAAATCAAGGAAAAGACCGAGAAAAAGACTGAGGAGAAGATCGAGAAAAAGATCGAGGAAAAGACCAAAGAGCAGTCTCCTGAACGATCTCCATCAGTTTGGGACAATTTTTGGCGGATCCGACCCCATGAAGAAGAAGCAACCAACGAGACAAAAGGGGAGGAACAGCCCCGTTTCCGTTGGATATAAAAATCAAATGAATTTTCTTGTATTAATTGGAATTCCTCGGGTTTTGGCTTGCGAAAATCCGAGGATTTTTATAAGGAGAAAACTTTTTTGTTTCTAATTTTCCAATAATTATATATAATATTGACAATCTAAACTAAATTGAAAGAGTGAAGGGAAATGACAAGTATTGCAAAAGAAAAACAACCCATGCCAAAAGGCGCAATGGCCACCGTATACGGCATCCTTTTGGCCATAAGCACCGGTCATCTTGTGAACGATTCCATCCAGTCGGTCGTCCCGGCTATGTACCCGATTTTAGAACATTCATTACATATTACTTATGCCCAAATTGGGTTGATTGCTTTTATGTTAAACATGACGTCCTCTGTGATGCAGCCGGTGTTTGGTGTATTTGCGGATAGAAGACCAACCCCTTTTTTGCTTCCTTTTGGGATGTTCATGAGTACATTAGGCCTGATCGGATTTTCCATATCCAATGAATTTTGGGCGCTGTTGGCATCGGTCATTTTCATCGGCCTTGGTTCAGCGGTTTTTCATCCTGAAGGCTCGCGGGTAGCGTATATGGCGGCAGGGAGCAAAAGAGGACTGGCACAATCCATTTACCAAGTAGGGGGGAATGCCGGCCAATCGCTAGCTCCTCTTTTCACAGCTTTGATTTTTGTTCCTTTAGGTCAAAGAGGAGGATTATGGTTTACATTCGTTACGGTTATGGGCATTATTTTATTATTTATGGTTTCGAGATGGTACAGCAGGCAGCCTGTCATTATAGAGAAAAAAAGAAGACAAGGTGCAAAACCGGCAAGTCAAAATACGAAAATTCAGCAATCGATTTCTGGCAAAATCAAATGGGCGATGGTCGTGTTGGTTTTCTTCGTGTTTGCTCGTTCTTGGTATTATGCCGGGATCTCCAATTTTTATCAATTTTATTTGTTGGATGATTATGGCTTATCGATTCAAGAAGCGCAAATTTATTTATTTGTTTTTTTAGTTGCTGGAGTGCTAGGAACATTTTTTGGCGGCCCGCTTGCAGACCGTTTCGGACGAAGAAATATCATCGCTGTTTCCATGCTTGGCTCCGCTCCGTTGGCTGTCCTATTGCCGCATGTTCCGTTATGGCTGGTAATTCCAATGATAGCACTTATTGGTTTTATTTTGATGACGAGTTTCAGTGTCACAGTCGTATATGCTCAAGAGCTGATGCCGAAGAAAGTAGGTATGGCTTCGGGGCTAATCGTCGGATTGGCTTTTGGAATGGGAGGAGTTGGATCCGTTTTATTTGGTTCGCTTGCCGATTTGTTCAGCATTCGCTTTGTCATGATTTTTTGTAGTTTATTGCCTCTTTTTGGATTGGTTTCTTGGCTGCTTCCGAGAGATGAAAAAGTTCGCGAGATAACAGGTCAATAGTTTCGTTGTGAATTGGCATGAGTGTTCCTTCATATCAATATGGACTTGTTCGATTGAAAATCATCGTTCGTTAGAAGCCTTAATTTGGTGCACTTATGAGTTTGCGGATGTCAATGCAAATAGAAGTCATTAAATGGCCTATCTTGCGGATAGGCCATCTTTTTTCGGAGATATTCCTACCATTTTGATCGATTTTGTATTATATTAATGAATATGAAAAGGAGGGAATGATATTGGAATTAGCAGCTCAAAATCGTACAGAACAAATGAAAAAACCAATATCAGGTAAACCGTACTATTTTGATATTATGCTGAAAATCATATCAGCGGCCGTTCTTTTAGGAGGTGCCATCTTTTTATACGAGCGGGTTTCCGTCAGTCAAGCTTTATTATATCTTCTTGGTGGCTTGGGTGGTTTTACTCTTTATCAAGCGCACTTTGGCTTCACTTCTGCTTGGCGTAAGTTCATTCTTTACCGAAAAGGGGAAGGTTTGCGTGCCCACATGATTATGTTAGCAACAGCAAGTCTTTTATTTTTACCTTTTCTAATAAAAGGATCCATATTCGGTCATCCAGTTGAAGGATATGTATCACCCGTCGGAATGTCTGTTTTGATCGGAGCCTTTTTGTTTGGCATTGGAATGCAGCTTGGAGACGGTTGTGCTTCTGGAACGCTTTATCATATAGGCGGCGGAGATGTTAACGGGATTGTGACGTTAATCGGATTTATTATAGGATCTGTAATCGCGACAACTCATTTCAATTGGTGGATGAATACGCCTCATTTTGAACCCATTTCCTTTATCCAAACCTTCGGGCCGCTGGGAGGATACATCTTTCAACTGATTATAATAGCCGTTGTGTTTGTTATCACGATTATGTTAGAGAAACGCCGAAATGGCCATTGGGTTGCGCCGACACTTAAACAGGGAAATGGTTGGAAATCGGTGTTTACCGGACCTTGGTCTCTTGTCATTGGCGGATTATTATTGGCTATTGTGAACACGCTCGTCCTGATTATTCAAGGAAAGCCTTGGGGAATCACTTCGGCGTTTGCCTTATGGGGAGCCAAAATTGTGCAGCTGTTCGGAGGCCATCCGGAACATTGGTCGTATTGGACTGATCCGGCGAGAGCAGCTTCTCTCCACAATCCATTATATATGGATATTACAACAGTGATGGATATTAGTGTGATGGTTGGAGCTTTATTGGCTGCGGCAGTTGCCGGTCGATTTAAGAAACCTATTCATTGGAAACGCCCGACAAGAATGACCATTGCTGCCCTATGCGGCGGAGTGATTATGGGTTATGGAGCTCGGATTTCCTTTGGCTGCAACATCGGATCTTATTTTGATGGAATCGCATCTTTCAGCGTTCATGGTTGGTTGTGGTTTGCTTCCGCTTATATAGGAAGTATGATTGGAGTCAAATTGCGCCCATATTGTGCTTATGAACAATAGAGAAAAGAGGGACTGGATTGTATTTCCAGTCCTTTTGTGTTTGGGAGAAAATAGTTAAAATCATCTAGGTTTGGGAAAGCAAATCGGTTTAATGAGCAATATGGCTTGATAAAGGATATAGTAAGAAAAAAAGGCCAAAATCATCATAAATCCTTGTAAAATGGGGAATGTATAGGAAACAAGCAGGGCGATGAATGTGCTGAAGGAATCGCCGGCATGAAAATAAGAACGGGGATGATTCCATTGAATAGCTTACGACACAATCGTGGAGACGAAGAAAGCAAAAACTCGAACGTTTTCGTTGGAAGAGCAAAAGAATATTTAAAAGATAAGAGAAAAGCGATGAAACTTATTCGGCGGGCGACAATAAAAGCAGGAAAAAACAGAAGGCGCCTTCGTGATGTTTGGAACAATTTGCAATTATTATTAGAACTGGCTAAAGCTTGGTCGAAAGGGGAATACCGCCAAATTCCTTATCGTTCGATGCTGTCCATTTTTGCGGCCATCGTCTATTTTGCTGTCCCAACGGATGCGATTCCTGATGTCTTGCTAGGATTTGGACTGATCGATGACTCGGCCGTCATTGGTTTTACATTAAAATTAGTGGAAAAAGACTTAGAGCGATTTAAACAGTGGAAAGAAAAAAAGAACAGTCCCCAAATGATTGATACAAAAGAATAATTTTATAATCCATTGAAAAGAGCTTTAAAATAGGAGTTCATACTGAAAAAGAAATGTTCATGTTTAAAAAAGGGGGAGGGGAAAAAACGAATGAGACAAAAGAAATTCTTTTGCATCATTCCGTGTGGCAAACGGAAAATTTGGGATCAACATCCAGAGTTCGGACCGGTGCGGGCTGATGCGGCCTATATCGGAATATTTCATCGCCTTTGTCAAAACTACGCTCGCCTGTTTTTTGATCATTGGGGCATTTTGTCGGCTAAGCATGGGTTATTGCTTCCGGATGATATTGTCCCTGGTAATTATGATTTATCTTTTTCAGATCATCATCGAAAATCGGAAATGATCGAAATAAGCCAACTGAGAGAACAAGCGGAGGTAAAAGGAGCCGCTGCGGTTGACGTGGTTGTCATGTTGGGTGGAAAAAAATTTCAACCCATTTTGCGGGAAATGTTCCCGGAATGCCACGATATTCAGTTTCCGCTCCAAGGAAGCAGAGGGATCGGCGACATGCAAAAACGATTAAAAGACGCAATAGAAAACAGGAACCCCATTCATAAAATTGATTTCGATTAAAATTTATTATAATAATGTTATGTTAACAAGTGGTCCGCAACGAATTTCTATATTATGTAATGGTAATGTGCTCACTGATGAATAAATCAAAAATCGGTAGCCTTTTTTTCTTTTATCAGATGATTCAGCTGGGTGATTTCGGGTATATAAGAACCGACTTCTCTTGATGGATGTTCAATCCATCACTATGTTTGTTGCATGATGTTTTCAATATGAGTCCATTTCCATTTTAACGTGTTTATCAAAAAGAAATGTTTGGAAACAGCTATTCGACTAAGTAGGAATTCAAATAAGTGTACATAATAATAAGTAAGATTGAAAAGGAAGGAAAGGATTCATTCATGGAGCATATTGAATATCCAGCTGAAGGCTACAGCAAAAAAAGATCCGCCTCTCAACAAGAAAAAAAACATCGTAAACCGGCGGCCGTATTATCAATCTCAACGGTTCCTCTTATTATGACACTTGGGAATTCTATGCTTATACCGGTTCTTCCAGTTATAGAAAAGCAATTGGGGATTTCGAATTTGCAATCGAGCTTGATTATTACGGTTTATTCAGTTGTTCCGATATTGCTTATTCCCATTGCCGGTTATCTTTCGGACAGACTGGGACGTAAAATGGTCATGATTCCGAGTTTGATCATTTCGGGAATAGGTGGGCTTTTGGCGGGATGGGCCTCTTGGAAGATGTCGAACCCATACTATATGATCCTGATCGGCAGGATGCTGCAAGGAGTGGGGGCATCTGGAGCTTTTCCTATTGTACTGCCCCTAGTCGGAGATTTGTTCCGACAAGAAGAGGAAGTAAGCGCGACGCTTGGTGTCATTGAAACGTCGAACACGCTTGGAAAAGTACTCAGTCCCATCTTGGGAGCTTTGTTGGCGGGTTGGATTTGGTTTATGCCTTTTTTTTCTTTTCCGTTATTTTGTTTAGTTTCTATTTTCCTTTTGCTTCTTTTCGTTAAAAGCCCAAAAAGAGAAGAAGAGAATAAAGAATCGATTCGTGAATTTATCCAAAAGGTGAAGGAAATTTTTCAGAGGGAAGGCAGATGGCTTTATGCCGTTTTTGCTATTGGGACTATATTAATGTTTGTTTTGTTTGGATTTCAATTTTATTTATCGAGCATCTTGGAAGATCAATTTCATACTGTTGGAATTATGAAAGGATTTTTGCTTGCGATCCCGCTCGCAGCTTTATGCTTCGCTTCTTTTTTAACCGGGAAATATATTAAAGGGAATAAAAAGACGATGAAATGGATTACAACGATCGGGCTTGTTGTCACTGCTATATCATTGTGTATGATCCTTTTTTCAGATCGATTGTGGTATATATTAGCCATTTTTGTGATCTGCGGGATCGGCATTGGCGCCGGCTTGCCTTGTATGGATGCCATGATCACAAGCAGCATTGAAAAGGAAGAGCGAGGGACGATTACTTCTATTTACAGTGCTATGCGTTTTGCCGGTGTAGCAGCGGGGCCTCCTGTCAGCTCCATTCTCATGAAAAATTCGGAATTTGTGATGTTCTTTATTTTGGCCTTTTTATGCCTCGTATCCGCTTTTTTTTCGATGAAAGCAATAAAGCCAAATTCTTAATGAAAAAGAACGAGAAGGAACTTTTCCTGCTCGTTCTTTATGTGCGCCCGGCATGTACATGAACTATAGGGTGTAAGTCCCGAACCCCGAAGACAGAAGTAGAGGTTAGCCAAGAGCAAGGGTGTCCGTGGTGACGCGGAATCTGAAGGAAGCTGGAGGCAAAACACCGGTCCGAGGAACACGAACCTCATATAAGGCTAGGTATGATTGAGTGAGTTTGCATAACAAAACAAAGCTCTTTCTGTCGAAGGTCATATCGAGTAAATGAGGCGGATAGATGGTGTGAAAGTGCATGTACTTACCCGGGGAGGTCTGGCGGATATGTGAAGTACTCTTCATAACCTACTTAGTGATAAGTAGCTGAACCGTCAGAAGTCAGCAGAGGTCATAGTATTAGTTGGTCTAGAACAACTAAGAAGGACCGAACAATTAAGAGAGAATAGCCCTTGGTATTCAGTGAGTCATGATGAACACAGAAAACGTAGTACCTCACTTGAGGGAGGAAGCGGTGAATCCCGTGGGAGACCTCTTGGAGGGTGGAGTGACCACTGGCATAAAGAGAACAGCTATTCACGGAAGTTATAAAGACTTGCGTCAATTATCTTAATTGAACCGCCGTATACGGAACCGTACGTACGGTGGTGTGAGAGGACGGGAGTTAATCGCTCCCTCCTACTCGATGTTTGCATTGATTTATCATCAAACTAAGGCAGCAAATAAAACAAAACAGCAAAGAAATGGGCAAATGATCCACCTAAAACAAACAGATGCCAAACCGCATGATGGTAATGAAATCCCCTCCACACGTAAAAAACTGTTCCCACTGTATAGAATATGCCGCCGATGACTAACAGTAAAATTCCGTTTGGAGCCACCGTTTCTGTCAGAGGACCCCATGCAACAACCACAAGCCAGCCCATCGCTACATACAAAAGAGTGGAGGTGTAAAGAAATTTATTCACAAAAAAACATTTAAAAATGGTTCCGCCCACAGCTATCCCCCACACGATGCCAAAAAGCGTCCATCCAAGCCAGCCTTTTATCGCCAGTAAAGCAAAGGGAGTATAAGTACCAGCGATAAAAAAATAGATCGACGAGTGATCGAAAATTTCAAATAATTTTTTTGCTTTCCCAGGCGGAAGGCTATGCACAATCGTGGAGGATAAGTATAAAAGAAGCATGGTGGCGCCGAACAACGTAAAACAAACGATATGAAGGGGTCCGCCATACGATGCAGAGTACACAATCAACATCACTAATGCCGCAATGCTAAACAGCGCTCCAATGCCGTGAGTAATCGAGTTGGCAATTTCCTCATTTTTTGAATAAGAATGCGTATTGGCCATTAGTCAGTCCTTTCCATCCATTAGGATCGTTCAACTTATTGAAAGACATTTGAAAAACTTTGTTATCCATAATGAAGCTTCCTATTCATTTTACCATAAAGTCTTTCGAGCATGTAAAATTGTACAGGTTAAATCTCAAAAAGTTATGGAAACAAATGTAAAATTAATGATAAATTAACAAATTTTTCATTCAGCATTAACAGTTTAATAGTTTAATAGATTACAGAGAAAAGAAACGATCTTGAACTAGGAGATGAAAAGTAGATGAAGCTGATTACGAAAAAAGGAGCCACATTCGCATTCGCACTAGCTTTAACCATTCCTGCTGTAACACCGGTTGCTGCGGCGAGTAACGAGAAAGTGAGCATTGATTCCATCCAATTTAACGGAATGAATCCACCTTCCACGATTGATCAAATGGTGAATACTTATACCGATGCATCAGTTGAGGTAAAATACAGCGATGGCAGAGTTCGAAAGTTTCCGCTTGCCTATAAAACATTGTTTAAATCGGAAGATCAAGTAGCCGCGAACAAAGGCGAAAAAATTCCGGCGGGTACACCGATTGATGTACATGGGAATCCCATTATGGATCACAGTGTTGAAGGTAAACCAACTTATTTTATATCGGATGCACCTGACTCAAATAGCTTATTAAATATAAAAGGTCAACTTTATATGGTGACCCATTATGAATACGACACATTTGATGCGGCCGGTCATTCAGCTTATGGATTAGTTCCAGCCTCTATGACTTTGACGAAATTAGCGCAGGATAAGAAAACTGGGGAGCTGAAAGCAGTAGAAGTGAAAAAAATTGATTTTTCTTCCGTAAATGGTCTTTGGATTCCATGTAATGGCAGTGTATCGCCTTGGAACACTCATCTCGGATCAGAAGAATATGAGCCGGATGCACGCAGTTTTGAATTCAATCCACAATCTTCTGCAAGAACCTGGACAGAAAGTTTTGCTAAGCTTTATTTTGGTGATGAATCGAAAGCAAATCCTTATTACTACGGATTTATTCCGGAGATTACGGTGAAGGAAGACGGTTCAACAAAGGTGGAAAAACATTATAGCGTTGGGCGCTTTTCACATGAATTAATGAAGGTGATGCCTGATAAACGTACAGCCTTTTTTGGTGATGATGGCTCTTATACTACTTTATTCATGTACGTAGCGGATAAGCCTGCGGATTTATCAGCAGGTACACTTTATGCTGCTAAATTTCATCAAACCGGTACTGAAAATGGCGGTAGCGGGAAATTAGAATGGATTAAGCTAGGTCATGCTACAGATAAAGAGATAAAAGATATCATTGACAGTGGCATTCAATTTAGTGATATTTTCGAAACTTCAGATGCGCCCAAAGAAGGCTTTACTGCCATCAAGCAATATTCCTACGGCAAAACAGAATATTTAAAATTAAAACCAGGAATGGAAAAAGCAGCTGCCTTTTTAGAATCACGACGTTATGCAGCCATGCTTGGAGCGACATCTGAATTTAATAAAATGGAAGGTGTTGCACTTAATGCAAAAGATAAAAAAGTTTATATAGCCATTTCAGACCAAAGCAGCGGAATGGCAAAAGATACAAAAGGAACAGATCCTGTTGACGATATTCAATTACCAGTCATTAAATCGGGTGTCACGTACCAATTGGATTTAACCGGCGGGCAAAAAGATAAGGATGGAAATGCCATTGATAGCGACTATGTTGCCGCGACCATGTCTGGTTTAATTGCCGGTGAAGATTTAACAACAGCGGATTCATACGGCAATACGGCTAATGTGGACAAAGTAGCCAATACGGATAATTTAAGCTATTCCGAGCCGCTTAGAACATTATTCATAGGCGAAGACAGCGGAAAACATACGAACAACTTTGTGTGGGCGTACAATGTCGATACAAAAAAATTGTCCCGTATTTTATCTGTTCCGGCCGGGGCAGAAGCAACCGGTTTGTCAGCGGTAGATAATATGAACGGTTTCTCTTATATTTTGAGCAATTTCCAGCATCCTGGAGATGAATTAGATCAAAACAGCATTACGGCTGTTGACAAATCAGAGTTAAAAAAAGCGATGGAAGAAAAGATTGGAATCGATAAAACAGGCGGTGTTGGGTATATAACCGGACTGCCTTCACTCACAAAATTGCCGAAGCCTTATAAATTCAAAGATGTAGACAAAAGTCATTGGGCTTATGAATATGTCTCGGATTTACAATTAAGAGGAATCGCAAAAGGCATGACAGAAAAATCTTTTGTGCCGAACCAAAATGTGACTCGCGGCCAGTTTACTTCCCTTATCGTCCGTGCTTTAGGATTAGAAGCAAAGGGAAAACCGCCATTTAAGGATATTAAAGGTTTGGAACTTTCTCAAGATATTGCCGCAGCCTATGAAGCAGGAATCATTGATGGAAAAACAAAGGATAAATTTGCTCCGAACGACACAATTACTCGCGAGCAAACAGCGAAAATCTTAATGAAGGCCTATGAAGTGAAAACGGGACAACGTATTGCGACCACACATAAAACCATTTTTAAAGATACATCTGCGATTTCAGCAGAATTTTTGCCCTATGTCAATGCGGCCTACGAAAAAGGCTTCCTTAGTGGCTATCGAGATGGTACCTTTGCTCCTAATAAAAACTTAACTCGTGCTCAAGCGGCCAAACTCGTTGATTTATTTTTAAAAAATGTGGAATCATAGACAAACGGTTGATCCGTTATGCCGATGAGTATCTTTGCTGATCATCGTTGCTTGTTTGTAAAGACTGTGAGTAACTCTGATGTTTATACAGTGGCTTATTCGAACATAAGGATGGTTGTTAAAATAGGAAAAGGCTGGCTCAATATCGCTCCAACGCGATGTTTTGAGTCAGTCTTTTTTTGACAATGGGAGGTATGATAGTTTTCAAAGGCTTGCTTTTTTAATTAAATGTGTATGAATAAGAGAGAGCAGATGCCGTTAAAGAATGCTAAAAAACATGATGAAAAAGCGATGCTGGAATTCGTTACTGCACACTTTCAGAATGAATTGTTTTGAAAAAAAGAAAAAAGTAAGATAGTATAGGAAACGAATATTTACAAAATAAGAAGGAAGAGAGATATGATTGTAAAAACGGAACAAGAACTAGAAGGGTTAAAGCAAAGCGGTAAAGTGATGGCCGCGATTCGCGACCAATTAAAAATCCATACAAAGCCCGGCATCACAACAAAGGAATTAGATGAATTAGCCGGAAAATTATTTGCAGAATACGGTGCAGAATCAGGACCGAAAAAAGAATACAATTTTCCCGGCTATACTTGTATAAGCGTGAATGATGAAGTAGCACACGGAATACCCGGCGACAAGGTCATTCAAGAAGGGGATCTTGTAAATATTGATGTCTCCGGGTCTTTCGACGGTTTTTTTACAGATACGGGAATTTCATTTGTTGTCGGCAATGGGGATCCAGAACTGTATCGATTATGTGAAACGGCGGAGAAAGCTTTTCAACAAGGAATATTAAAAGCAAAAGCGGGGTCTAAACAAAATCAAATTGGTAAAGCAGTGATGAAAGAAGCAAAGCGCAATGGCTTTTCTGTCATCCTGAATTTAACCGGCCATGGAGTTGGCCGATCACTCCATGAAAAGCCCGATCATATATTGAATTATTACGACCCGTGGGATAATGAATTATTAAAAGAGGGTCTTGTCATTGCGGTTGAGCCGTTTATCTCTACAGGGGCTGATATGATTGAAGAAGCAGGAGATGGATGGACTTACAAAACTCCTGACGGCAGCCTGGTGGCTCAAGTGGAGCATACTATTATCGTAACAAAAGATAAGCCGATTATTTTGACTTTGTAGAAGGAGAAAAGAAATCGACAGCTGGGAGGCTGTCGATTTTTTCCTATGTGCGCCCGGCATGTACATGAACTATAGGGTGTAAGTCCCGAACCCCGAAGACAGAAGTAGAGGTTAGCCAAGAGCAAGGGTGTCCGTGGTGACGCGGAATCTGAAGGAAGCTGGAGGCAAAACACCGGTCCGAGGAACACGAACCTCATATAAGGCTAGGTATGATTGAGTGAGTTTGCATAACAAAACAAAGCTCTTTCTGTCGAAGGTCATATCGAGTAAATGAGGCGGATAGATGGTGTGAAAGTGCATGTACTTACCCGGGGAGGTCTGGCGGATATGTGAAGTACTCTTCATAACCTACTTAGTGATAAGTAGCTGAACCGTCAGAAGTCAGCAGAGGTCATAGTATTAGTTGGTCTAGAACAACTAAGAAGGACCGAACAATTAAGAGAGAATAGCCCTTGGTATTCAGTGAGTCATGATGAACACAGAAAACGTAGTACCTCACTTGAGGGAGGAAGCGGTGAATCCCGTGGGAGACCTCTTGGAGGGTGGAGTGACCACTGGCATAAAGAGAACAGCTATTCACGGAAGTTATAAAGACTTGCGTCAATTATCTTAATTGAACCGCCGTATACGGAACCGTACGTACGGTGGTGTGAGAGGACGGGAGTTAATCGCTCCCTCCTACTCGATTTATGAAATCACTGTTTCTTCCTCTAAGACGTACGAATTTCGTCCTGCACCTAGTCCAGAAACCAATTGAACGGTTGTGGCTGCCACCAGAAGAAAGAGGGGAACGAACCAGTGGCCTGTCAAGTCATGCAAAAGTCCAAACAGAAAAGGGCCAAATGCTGCGAACAAATATCCGATTGATTGAGCCATACCCGAAAGTCTTGCCGCCGTATAATCCGTTTTTGCCCGCAAAGAAATAAAAGTCAAAGCTAAACCGAACGTCGCTCCTTGCGAGATGCCTATGAGCAAAACCCACCAAATCGTATAATCGGGATTTTCCATTAGAAGTCCTGCATAGCCGATAATCCCGATCAAGCAGACGATGGTGGATAAAAGCCGCTGACTACTCCAGCGCTCTGCAAGGATCGGAACTATAAAGGTCGCCGGCATACCAACAAACTGCATGATGGAGACCATCCAACCCGATGCCTCAGCGCTCATTCCACGATCTTGAAAAACGTTGGGAAACCAATTAATGGATATATAAAAAACAAAAGACTGGAATCCCATAAAAATCGTCACTTTCCAAGCAAGCTTGGATCTCCAGAGCCGGTTTTTTTTCCTTGTTTTTATACGTTGGCAAGTGGTTCATCGTTGTATGGCGAAGCTGAGGCTGCCAAATGAACAGCGCCACAAGCGACAACAAAGCCCAAAACATAAGGGAGCCTTGCCATCCATAGCCAAGAGCATGAGTCAATGGAACACTGAGGCCGGATCCAAGTGCGGCAAAAGTGTTCATCGAAAGAGAATATCCGCCTGTCATCAGCCCTACTTGATGAGGGAAATCCCTTTTGATCAGCCCCGGCAAAAGAACATTGCCAGCAGCAATCGCCGTTCCTATCATAATTGTTCCTAAAAATAACGTAAAAATAGAGGAACAGGAACGTATGAATATGCCCGCCGTCAATAACAGCAAGCTGAAAAAGAGCGTGCGTTCCATTCCTAACTTCCCAGAAAGTTGAGGAACCAGTGGGGAAAAAACGAAAAATGCCATAAGCGGGAGTGTGGAAAGCAACCCGGCCACGGAATGGGACAAACCTAAATCTTCTCTGATAAAACCGAGCACCGGCCCCACTGCGGTCAGAGAAGGGCGTAAATTGGCTGCTACGAATAAAATTACTATTACTAAGAAGACCCATTTTTTATCAAAATGTTTGAACGCAGCCGTTTCTTTCATGACAAAACCACCTTTCATTCACATGCATCCAGTCAATAATTTAAGGAAAATGATTGCAAAATGACGGTACGGCCTCCCATTTTAACGTCTCAATCCATTAAGACTCATCCGCCATCCACAAACTGTTGATGAGTGTATCAACATTTAGGGAGTTCATACAGTCGGTTGAACGGATCGTTTAAAAGGCCATTGGCTTAAATGAAAAAAGACTCGAATCCCAGTATATCATATTTCAAAACATGACAGCCGTAAATGTGCCATGACATATCCTAAATTACATTGCGAACTTTCTTCAGTCGCCAGGGCAAAGAATGATAGTAGAACAATAAAAAAAGGAGACCTTAAGGGGGTCTCCTCTTGATTAGCTAAAAGCCTGCCGTTTTTCGTGAAAGGTGTGGCTTGAGTTTGTTTGCGCAAAGAAGGATAGAAGATCAGTCCACTAGCCAATAAAGCGGCTCCGAACAAAAATGTTTTTAAATCAGAAGTACCTGCATAAATGACCCAAATGGAATAAATAGTGGACAATAAAGCAATAAGACCATCGGTGTACCGGCTTTTGTTAAGCTGATACGTTTCACCGGTACAAACGAGCTTAAGCTGGAACAAGGATGCAATAAGATAAGGCATGAGATAAGCCAATGTGGCGATATAAATGACAAAGTCAAATGCATGGGCCATTGAATTGGATATGGTTGAAAAAATAAAGAGTTGTCCAAGAACGTTTGACAGCCATAAGGAAAAGGATGGAACGCCTCTTTTGTTTTCTTTTAGAAAAGAAGCTAAAAACAATCCTTGCTTAGCCGCTTGATAAGGAACCTCGGCGCTCATTAACACCCAACCTATTGTGGAGCCGGCTAAACTAATCAAGCCCAATCCAGCGATTAAATAAGCTCCGATTGGTCCGATTATGGTTTCAATAGCATCCACGAGTGGTTTTTCGGAATGTATTAGAGTTTCCTGTGGCAGAACGCCCATCACCAGCAAGGAAATACCGATATAAATCGCCAATGCAATCATTAGCCCAATAATAGTGGCCCGTTTTATATCACTTTGTTTTTTGGCTCTGGAGGCAAATACAATAGCCGATTCAACACCTACGAAAGCCCAAAGTGTTGAGACAGCTGCGTGGTTTATTTGTGTTAAAATTCCTAATGGATGTCCGCTATCATCTAAGCGTGGAGCCGTAAATGGAAGCAAATTACTTTTTTGAAACGCAAACAGGCTTAGGACAATAAATAAAAAGAAACCGATCACTTTTGCGCTCGTGGCCAAAAAATTGATTTTTCCGGCTCCTTCAATTCCTCTTAAAATTAAAAAATGTGTAAACCAAAGCATGGCGGTGCATATAATAAAGGTTAGAACGTTGCCTGTTTTGAAAGCAACGGTTCCGATTGTGAATAACGGGGCTTTGCTGTTTAAAATGGGAAAAAAGGTTGCTAAATAGCTTGTAAAAGTAGTGATAATAGCAACATTTCCAGCGAAGTTTCCGATCCAATACCCCCAAGAAGACATAAATCCTGACAATGTGGAAAGTGTTGATCCCTCTTTAAACAGTTCTTTTGCGTAAATTTGTGGTCCGCCGTTCAGTTCTGGTTTTCGGATGGATAAATTACCGAAGACAAGAGCCGTTGTGAGGACACCGAAACCAGTTAAAGACCATCCCAATAACACAGCAGCTGGATTGGCGGCTTCAGAAAGCGTTCGTGGCAACATGAATATTCCGGATCCTACCATATTTCCAACGACCAGTGCGGTCAAAAGCCAAAACCCTAATCGTTTTTGTTCCATTGAATCAATGAACCCCTTTCTACTTGGATGACGAAACGGTGCTGCAAATGTAAAACGGGGATTGACATTTGCGAAAATGTAATGAGAATGTGGTTATTTATTCGCAACCAGGCAGGTATGTTTTTTATGCATCCTTCATCCGGTAACGTTTACCGCCGTCTCGTTTGAAATTTTCGCATATGCCTTCAAAATAGTATTCAAGTACGTTGAAAACAGCCCGATCAGTCAATCGATCATTATTTGTATATTTTTGCAGAAATGACTATCATTCTTCATTGTGATGGTATGATTATTTAGAACGCAAAATAAATATACAACAATCGACACAATTCGTCTATTGTTATTTTTATCCGCAGAAAAATCCTTTTGCTGTAAGTTTCACGATATCTTAAAGGAAAAAAGGAAGCGAATGGTATTTTGAAGTCGTTCTCACTAAAATCGGTCTTTTAAGGTTATAATCTGTCTTCTCGAGGCATAATCTTAATACGTAGTAGCCATTCAATAGAACGAATGGGAGGACTAGAAATTTGGTGTGAGTAAAATGTTTGTGGGAGAAATTCTTAGAATTCCCCGATGAGGGGGTTGGGAACGTAGGTTCGCAATCCCCCTCATCGGGGCCACCAAGCAAAGTGCGGTAGGATCCCAAGCAGGAAACATGAAAAAAGGACTCTCTCCCTGGTAAGATGATCATTGTTCACACCATCAAACAGGAGGAGAGAGTCCCATGAATATTCAACAACATCTTACCACAAATTCGTTGACATGGAAAGAGATCGAACTTGATTTGTTTCGAGCCTTGCAAAACGCCTTCACCGAGCTGTTTACGGCTCTGTTGGAGGACATCGACCGACAATTGGCGGAAACCCGGGACAAGCGCCGGTACCACTTGAAAGACAAACGACGCACCACGATTCAAACCTTGTTTGGCGAAGTTACCTTTGAGCGAAACTACTATTTAGACCGAGAACAAAACCGTTACACGTTTTTGCTTGATTCCTTTTTAGCGTTTGATGGATCGCAGTCAATCAGCCCTTGTCTAGAAGAAACGGCGATGGGATTGGCTGTGGAGTGCTCTTCCTATCGCAAAGCGGCTCATACGCTTGCCCAGATGGTCGGGTATCCGGTGATGAGCCATGAGACGATCCGCCAGTTGGTGCTCGAGGCTGAAGTTCCGCTGCACTGCCCGGTTGACCAGCGATATGGACGGGTGCTGTTTGTGGAGGCCGATGGACTGTTTGTCTCTCTCCAAGGGAAGGGAAAACGGGCCAAGGAAGACAAAATCCTGACCGTTCACGAAGGATGGAAGCGCAACGGCTCACGGATCGAATTCGTGAATCAGCGCCATTACGTCCATGAAGGCAAGGGGGAGGTGTGGGAAGGCTTCGAGGAATTTTTGATGAACGAATATGCCTATGATCCGTGTCGGGATCTTCTTGTCATCAACGGGGACGGCGCTCCATGGATTACCGCGTGCCGGGAGTATTTCAAAGGACGGGTCTGCTTCCAATTGGATCGATTCCACGTGGCGCGTGAGTTGCGCCAATGCCTCTCGGGCCATCCACGGTGGCAGGCGATTCGGCAAAAGCTGGCGAAGCAGGATGAAGAGAAGCTGCTTGTGGAACTGAACAGCGCCCTCGGCACGCTGGGGGACGAAGCGAAAGAACAACAGCTGGCTGCCTTGATCCACCGGATCGAATCGATGCCGGGATGCATCCGTGATTACCGGGAATGGCTGAAGGAGCAAGGAGTGGACACAACGGGCATGTATCCGATGGGGAGGGCTGAAAGCGTGATGAGCCAGCTGGCGTATCGGGTGAAATACCGCCGCAGTTGGACAGACAAGGGACTCAGGGCGTTTTTCAAGGCAATGATTGCCCGGATGGATGGGATTCGTCTTTTCGGACATCGTTTAGGAGAAGAATCGTCGCATCCGGCGGAGGAAACGGCATCTACCAAACAGACGATCGTGAACAAGGCGAAACAACGCATCCGCCGTCTTCTTCCAGAGGTAACGCGGAATAACGTGCCATATTTACAGCAATCGTCCGGGACTCCGATCTATCATGCCCTGTCTGAATTCAAGGGATGGTAAAAAAAGGTATACATATTCGTCTGTCATGGCAAGGGATGAGAGTCCGAAAGCGCTTACGGATGAAATTCAAAAAAATGGTTCGCTAACCTATGACTTACATCTATTTTCAGCGAACCAAAAAAATTCCCACAAAGTCTTGACTGACTCGAAATTTGAGCGAGATTGGCTTTCTGTCAATTAAGTGGTAAGATAGAAGTACGACTTGTTGCTTTATCAGTAAAGTCAGGGCCCTCATCCCAAAATTGGTCGTATACTGTTATGAAGTTGTTCCTCATTCTACTTGAGATCGGGCTTTTTGTGTTTTGCAGAAACATCATCAATTATAATAAAGGGGTCTTTATTTGTGTATTATAACAAACGGAATCAAGAAGAAGTTGAAATGGTCGAAACGAGTGTCTACGCTTGCCAATCGCCTGATTGCAATGTTTGGATGAGAAAAGAATTTGCGACACCCAATTTGCATTGCCCAATTTGCGGAAGTGAAATGAAAGAAGAGATACGGGAGTTATATCCAATCAAAAAGAACTAATGTATGATGGCAGCTGCCTATAAGTGGCAGCTTTTCTTTTTTTATGACGAGTTTATGTTCTCGCTTTATTTTAAGGCGTTCCCACAAACGCTTAGAAAAAGAATAAAGTCCTCTTTTTTGGGGAAGATTTCCTTTAGATACTAACCCCATGAAGGAGGAATTGGATGTTTTCGGAAAATGCAAGCCAACACATGCCTCCATTTCCCGAGTCTTTTTGGAGATCCAATTTGGAATTACCGTCTTTTCCGAAACTGGAGAAAGATATAGAGGTGGACATTTCCATTGTTGGTGGCGGAATTGTCGGAATCACTTCTGCCAACTTATTAGGAAAAGCAGGAATGAAAGTCGCTCTGATCGACGCTGGCAAAATTCTCACTGGCACAACGGGGCACACAACTGCCAAAATTACCGCTCAGCATGGTTTAATCTACCACGAATTGATGGAACATTTTGGATTTGAGAAAGCACGTGGTTATTATGAAGCGAATATGTCTGCCTTACATTTTATCCGCGACACCGTTTTACGTCATCAAATCGAATGCGATTTTACCGAAGAAGATGCTTATCTCTACACGAATACGGATTCTTATATCAGCAAACTTGAAAAGGAGATGGAGGCCTATGAAAAACTGGGGATAGAGGGAGACTATCGCAACTCTATTCCCATTGATATACCCGTAAAAGCAGCTGTTAGGATGAATACGCAAGGCCAATTCCATCCGTTAAAATATTTAAAAAAACTATTGGAAGAGACCGAACATCAAGGAGCAGAAATATTTGAAAATACGACCGCAGTGGATATAGAGCAAGGGAATGAGATAAAAGTTGTTGCTAGAAATGGCTGCACGATTTCATGTAAGCAAGTAGTCATTGCGTCCCATTATCCGTTTTACGATGGGGCAGGATTTTATTTTGCCAGAATGTATCCAGAACGATCTTATCTTCTTGCCGTCAAACCTCAAAAAACATTTTCTGGCGGCATGTATCTTATGGTTGAAGAACCAACACGATCGTTGCGGTATACGCTGTGCGACAATGAAAAAATATTGCTTGTAGGCGGGGAACGTCATAAGACTGGACAAGGGATTTCTACGATACATCATTATGAAGCACTGCAAAAATACGCAGAAGAAACATTTGGAATCAACGAATTTTTGTACCGCTGGTCGGCGCAAGATTGGACGACATTAGATAAAGTGCCTTTTATTGGGCGAATCACTTCCGAAAAACCGAATATTTATGTTGCAACGGGTTTTCGAAAGTGGGGAATGACAAATGGAACAGCGGCAGCCCAATTAATCAGTGATTTAATTTTAGAAAAGCCCAATCCTTATGAAGAGTTGTTTACTCCTTCTCGTTTCAACGTGGATCCATCAGTGAAAACATTGATTAGAGAAAATACCAATGTCGCGGGGCATTTATTAAAAGGGAAATGGGAATCCCCGTTAAAAACGGTGGATGATTTACAAACGGATGAAGGCTCTGTCATTCGTGTGAACGGAAAAAGAGCGGGGGCCTATAAAGATAAAAATCAAAACGTATATATGGTGGATACCACTTGCCGGCATATGGGGTGTGAAGTGGAATGGAACAGTGGTGATCGTACTTGGGATTGCCCGTGCCACGGGTCACGTTATTCAGTGACAGGAGAAGTATTGGAAGGACCGGCGAAACAGCCGCTCAATAAGGTGGAAGAATGAAAAAATTTGGTTTCGATGGTAAGGATAAGGGAAACTTCCATCAGCAGGGGCAGTGTCCCCGCTGATGGTTGGCTGAACGAATCGAATTTTTAGGCGGTAGCCTGGCGCCAAATTGTTTTTGTCCATCATGGCCTTAATGAGGACGTTGGCGGAGATGATATTTTTTGAAGGCTTTCGAATTCAAAAGGATGGGAGAGGCGATGGACGTTTATTTCCGTTTTTTTTCTTAGACGGCACAACCAACACAATAAATTAGTTGTGCCTTTTCCATTTCTCTTCAATAGTGTTTAAATATTCATTTGGTTCTTTTTTGAATCTTCTTTGTTTTATATGCTCGCCAATACGTTGTTCCCATTTATTCGCTTCAGTTTTATATGCTGAATAATTAACATTTTTTATCATTTGTAGCCCTTCCTGTTCATTAGAGACATTTTCTACAAATACAATGTTTTCACCGTGTCGGATAATATATCGATTCCAAGTCCGACTACCTGTGATTCTTCGGTGTTTTTGCTTTATTCTTCTAAAAAAGAGTTCTAAATCATTATTCGTTCTCGGTATAAGTGGATAATCATAAAAGGTGAAAAGTCCTTTCCAAAATCCTTTACTATACTTTAATAGGTTCTCTACAAACGGTTGATCTTCTTTCCGATTAAGCTCTTTTTCCATTTGGTTTAAATATTGCTTCAATCTGTTTTCGACCCAAAAACTTGTTTTATTCTCAGAAGGTTCCATAATGGTGGCAATCCTTTTAAATCGTGTATCCCAACGTTTTACGAGTTGATAATCTTCCTTATAGTTATCCACATTTCTGACTATTCTGAACAAATTTTCAAGTAGAGGAGTCCCCTTTTTTATCCAGGCATTTTTCAATCGAATCTTTAATCGCATTCGTTCGTTCAAAAACACAAGTGCCTGGTAATTCGAATGGTGGCTTACCATCTTCTAGAAGAACGGATCGAATAGCCGCAATATAGTCACTTGCTACCTCTTCTTCTATGTTTTTAGATGGAGAATTTTCAATTTTTCTTTCAACTTCCCTTATTCCCCTTAGCTTCTTTTTGATATTCGTTTTTAGTTTTCTATCTTTTTCAACTAATGGTTTGGCTATGTCTTTAAAGTAATGAAACTGACAATATTGATACGGAATATCTGGAACTATTTGTTCAATTGCTAAACGAATGGATTGTTGCCCATCACTGATAAAACCTTGGATTGGATAACCCCAGTCTAAAATGGGTTGAATAATACCTATCAGTTCTTGAGAAGCACTGCTTTTTAAATTATGTGCAGCTAAAATAGTACCACTAAGAACTTCACGGATGACATACAATGTTTCGTTACCTTTTTCGGGTTGGACACCATCAATAGATAAGACAAGTCCTCCATGTTCTTTCACAATATTTTCTAATGTCTCTTTCATATTTTCTTTAACGCTTGCCCGCAGTAATAACGCATATCTTTCATAAAGTTTCTGTACTTGCCTCTCAGAAATTTTTACTTCTTTTTCCGATAAGATAGTAGCTATCTCAGATCGAGTCTTATGTTCTTTAAACCGTAAATATCCGATATATGCGATGACATCCATTCCATAAGTAATGTGCTTCATACTTAATTGTTCGGCTTCAGCTGAACGATATACGGTGTCATTAGAACAGGAGTTATTCTCACATCGGTATCCTAGATTTATGATTTTAAATTCACCTTTTAGGGTAGAAATTGTTTTTCTCCAAACAGGGTGACAGTATACTAATTTATTACCACATTCTGGACAATTAGTTATCTCGGGTCTAAAGTATTTTGATTCGATTGGATTTAATCTATTTTTGGTACGCATAAATAATCACCAACTTAAATAAAATTCAGGTCTATTATAACCTAAATTTAATGTTAGTGTTATTTATTCCGTCTAAGTTTTTTTTCCTTTTTTAAAGGGTGGTTAAAATGCCGAGCAATACATATGCGGCTGTCGGTATGCCATAATAAATTAACTGATTTGTTGGAACGTTGTTCACTTTTTCCACCTCCCTCTTTATAGCCTCCCCTTAAGCTTTGCTTTTCATGATAAATGGTTGGCCATGGAATTGACAAAATTTTAATTCAATTTATAGTGGAAGTAGACGAAAAAAATGAAAATTCACTGTATGTAAAGGGTGGATCTACATAATGGCAGAGAATGCTCGAATAAATACTATTTCATATCCATATTCGGAAGAGGGGTTTTGGCAAGGGGCGAAAGACTGCGTGCCCACATTATTGGGCTATTGGAGCATCGGTTTTGCAGCCGGTGTGGTGGAAAAAACAGCGGGGCTTACCATCGCGGAAATTGTGCTGATTTCCCTTATTCTTTATGCCGGATCGGGGCAATTTATTGCATCAGGAATGATCGCGGCCGCAAATCCTGTTTCCGCTATTATTTTTACGATCTTTTTTATTAATCTTCGTCATCTTCTCATGAGTGCAGCGATATCCCCTTATTTTCGTCATCTTCCTTTGTGGAAAAATGTGTTGACCGGTTCGTTGTTAACGGATGAAACATTTGGCGTTGCGATGAATCATTTATCTAATCGAGCAGCCGGAAGTTTTAAATGGATGCTCGGTTTGAATGTCACTGCTTATGTCAACTGGCTAATTGGCAATGTAGCAGGGGGATTTTTTGGAGAATGGATTTCAGATCCGAATGCATTTGGACTTGATTTTGCCCTGCCAGCGATGTTTATTGGATTGCTTGTTTTACAGATTACTAGCAGAAAAAAATGGATGGTCGATTTAGCAGTGGCTATATGCAGTGCATCATCGATCGTGATCTTAAGCTTTTTTGTTTCGGGCAGCACGGGAGTGATTACCGCAGCCATCGTGGCGGCAACAGCGGGGGTGTTTATTGAAAAATGGAAATAAGATCATATGTTTTGGCGGTTATTATTGGATCGGGGATTGTCACGATCATACCGCGAATTCTTCCGCTGATGATTTTAAGCCGATTTCAATTGCCCCAATGGGCTGAACGTTGGTTAAGCCATGTGCCTGTTGCGGTCATGACGGCCCTGTTGGCGCAAGAGCTGCTGCTTTCAAACGGAAAATTTTCGATCATGGAAAATCGACTGGAGTTGTTGGCAGCTATACCGGCATTTGTGGTGGCGCTTGCGACCCGTAGTTTATTAGGGACGGTTGTGATAGGAATTGTCGCGATGATGGCTGCGCGCTTTTTTATTTAGGTTAGAATCGAGTAGGAGGGAGCGATTAACTCCCGTCCTCTCACACCACCGTACGTACGGTTCCGTATACGGCGGTTCAATTAAGATAATTGACGCAAGTCTTTATAACTTCCGTGAATAGCTGTTCTCTTTATGCCAGTGGTCACTCCACCCTCCAAGAGGTCTCCCACGGGATTCACCGCTTCCTCCCTCAAGTGAGGTACTACGTTTTCTGTGTTCATCATGACTCACTGAATACCAAGGGCTATTCTCTCTTAATTGTTCGGTCCTTCTTAGTTGTTCTAGACCAACTAATACTATGACCTCTGCTGACTTCTGACGGTTCAGCTACTTATCACTAAGTAGGTTATGAAGAGTACTTCACATATCCGCCAGACCTCCCCGGGTAAGTACATGCACTTTCACACCATCTATCCGCCTCATTTACTCGATATGACCTTCGACAGAAAGAGCTTTGTTTTGTTATGCAAACTCACTCAATCATACCTAGCCTTATATGAGGTTCGTGTTCCTCGGACCGGTGTTTTGCCTCCAGCTTCCTTCAGATTCCGCGTCACCACGGACACCCTTGCTCTTGGCTAACCTCTACTTCTGTCTTCGGGGTTCGGGACTTACACCCTATAGTTCATGTACATGCCGGGCGCACATAAAAAAGCTGGCTTAACCGATGAAAAAGCCAGCTCGACTCAAAACTGAAATGAGTGATTATTTCTTCCTGCAATTTGGGATCAAGGACATCTCCTTGATCTCCTTTCATTAATCTAAATGACTTGGTGAAAAAGCATACGGCAACAGTTCCTTAACGGTTGTCTCTTTTCTTTCTCCTTTTAAATTCGTTAAAATAACCGGCATATCCGGAGGGCAAAATTCTGCAATCACTTGGCGGCAAGCTCCACAAGGCGAAATAGGACCATCTGTATCCCCGACCACCGCCAACATCGCAAAATCAGTTTGTCCTTCCGAAATCGCTTTAAAGATGGCCGTTCTCTCTGCACAGTTACATAGACCATAGGATGCATTCTCAATATTGCATCCTGAATAAATGTCTCCGCTTTTAGTCGCTATGGCAGCGCCCACCTTAAAATGAGAGTAAGGGGCATATGCTTTTTCTCTCCCCGCGACAGCTGCTTGAATCAACGTTTCGCTAATCAAGTCCCTTCCCCCTTAGAGAAATTTTGTAAAACGGGAGCGGGCTGAAAATGTGCGGATTTGTTGTCCTCTTTACATTTCTAACTTTTTAAGCTTGACCTGTCACAATTTTTACGCCCGCACTGGCTCCGATACGATTTGCCCCTGCTTTTTCCATCGCCAGCAAGTCTTCTGCCGTTCGAATTCCTCCAGAAGCTTTCACCCCAAAATCCGGTCCAACCGTTTTACGCATTAATGCAACATCTTCCACTGTTGCTCCTCCTGTCGAAAAACCGGTAGATGTTTTGACAAAATCTGCTCCGGCTTTGACTGCTAATTGACAAGCGAGCACTTTTTCCTCTTCTGTCAGCAAGCAGGCTTCAATAATCACTTTCACCAGCGCTTTTCCCTTTGCTGCTTCCACGACGGCTCGAATATCATTTTCCACCAATTCCAGATCACGACTTTTAAGAGCCCCGATATTGATCACCATATCCACTTCTTCGGCTCCATTTTGAATGGCATTGGTCGTTTCAAAAGCTTTAACTTCAGGCGTGGTTGCGCCGAGTGGAAAACCGATGACGGTACATACTTTCACATCGGTATCTTTTAAAATTTCATAAGCGGTTTTCACCCAAAACGGGTTTACGCATACCGAAGCAAAACCGTATTTTTTGGCTTCTTCCGCCAACCGGACGATATCATCCTTCGTAGCATCGGCTTTTAATAATGTATGATCAATCATGTTTGCTTTTTCCAACAACATCGAAGTACATCTCCTTAACCGTATATTTTTCTATCGGCAGCAGCTGCTATTTCCTTTTAAAGGAAAACAGGATCTTGTCTTATTTTCAAAGCCGAAAGATGTGAAATTGCCATGAATTTTGAATTTCACCCTTACTGACCACTGCTGGCATCCATGGTATCACTCTACTTTCATTTTGTTAAACCACAACATGAAGACGGATCCTTTTTATTCAACCACCATTCCCTATTACAAAAATAAACCGATAATCGTCCCGGATAAAATGGACGCCAAAGTTGAACCATACAATAATTTTAAGCCAAAATTCGCCACTGCGTCTCCTTGTTTGTCATTTAACGCTTTCACGGCGCCAGTGACAATTCCGATCGAACTAAAATTCGCGAAACTGATCAGGAACACGGAGACAATTCCAACTGTTTTTTCGGACAGCGAGTGGGATATTTTTGTAAAATTAGCCATCGCCACAAATTCATTTGTCACTAATTTTGTAGCCATGATGCTGCCGGCTTTGACTGCTTCTCCCCAAGGAACACCCATTAAAAAGGCGATAGGAGAAAAGACATAGCCGAGTATTGTTTGGAATGATATATGGAAGACCAGCGTAAAGAGATAATCAATTAAGTTGATCAATGCAATAAATCCAATTAACATCGCTGCTACAATAATAGCTACTTTCAGCCCATCCAAGATACTTTCGCTGATCATTTGAAAAAAGCTCAATTTTTTTGTTTCTTCAACGACAAGCAAGTCCTCTTCCTCTGAAATTTCATAAGGATTAATGATATTTCCGACAATCAAAGCGGAAAATATATTGAGTATTATCGCAATCACGACGTATTTCGGCTCCAGCATGGTCATATAAGCACCGACAATCGATATGCTGACAGCGCTCATAGCCGACGTACATAGTGTGTACAAACGCTTCCGGGAAATGTGTCCAATTTGCTTTTTCGTCGTCAAAAACACTTCTGATTGTCCTAAGACAGCAGAAGAAACCGCAATGTAATTTTCTAGTTTCCCCATCCCGTTTAGTTTGCTTAAAACAAGGCCAACATATTTAATAATCACAGGCAAAATTTTGAAATAGTTCAAAATACCGATCAAAACCGAAATAAAAATAATAGGCATTAACACATCAAGAAAAAAATTGGATATCCCTTTGTTTTCCAACCCTCCAAAAACAAAGTCGACCCCTTTACTGCCCATCTCAAGCAATTTACTGAACATTTTCGACACAAATCCAATGACCGAAATGCCTGCTTTTGTATTAAACATAATAAAAGCAAGTACTAATTGGGCAATCAGCATAGTAAAAATTGCCTTATAGCGCACATGTTTTCGATCATAGCTGACCAACATGGCAAGCCCATACACTAACAGCAAACCAGTTAGAAAAAAAACAACTCTCACAGCAGCTCTCCTCCAATAACATGTTAATGGCAGCGGTTTCAATCCAAACTAAAAGAAATAATTAGAACCGCTGCCCAAATGAATAGACGATCTAACCATTCTCGGAAATACTATACCAAGATATCAATCTATTGTAAACAACGAAATAAAACAGCTAAAACTCACGTCGAAAAGCAGATTGGATCAAGCGAAATGCCAAAATTCATTCCTTTATAACGGGCCGTCTTTTGTTTTTGCAAGTGAAGCGACAGAAAACCTGTTTCTCTTTTTTGGATTAAGCGGAACCATTTTGTTCATACTTTTATCATAGTAAAAATTCTTTTACGACCCTTTTTCCTTTCATATGGAAATAAATAAAAATTCTATTGCATGAAAATTAGATCCATTCTTTTCAGCGAATATTCATTTATATTTTATTTTTTTAAATTTTTTAAAAAATGGGGTACACAACAAGAGAAATGTCGTGTATACTGTATTATAACAGAAACAAGATTTTATAATCTGTATTATAAAAAGGAGGTGCCTGAAATGGTTCAAAGTCCGGTTGAATTTTTCCAAAGCATATCCACTAAAGTTTGTTCTGTATGCGGCAAGCATATGGATGAGCAAGCGGAATCTTATATGATGGAGTGCGATCGCTGCCTTGCGCAATCAGAAGAATAACATCCGTTTCATCCACTTCATAAGTTCATTATTTTTTCATTGAGACAATATTCGGCTTCATTAGAACAAAAATGGAAAAATTTGATAAGGAGGAATAAAAATGGTTCCAAGTCCTGTTGAAATGTTCCGTGATCTTCCTAAAAAAGTTTGTCCGGAATGCGGTGAATATATTGAAGAACAGGCTGAATCGTATATGATGGAATGCGACCGCTGCTTAGCCAACAAAGAAGAATAAGCTTCTTAAAACATTGCTTAGACCTTTGAAAGTCCAGTTGATCGGTGGATGGATGTACGGATCGGTATTAAAGGAGCAGTTGGTGTCAACCAAAAAGGTAAACTGGAAATGGAAAAAAGAAGCTCTTACGGTTTTTCATCTATTAGGACGGTTAAAAAATGGGAAGGAAAATGATTCCTTCCCGTTTTCTTTATGTGCGCCCGGCATGTACATGCCGGGCGCACATAAAGAAAACGGGAAGGAATCATTTTCCTTCCCATTTTTTAACCGTCCTAATAGATGAAAAACCGTAAGAGCTTCTTTTTTCCATTTCCAGTTTACCTTTTTCTTAAGAGTAAAATCGAGTAGGAGGGAGCGATTAACTCCCGTCCTCTCACACCACCGTACGTACGGTGGTGTGAGAGGACGGGAGTTAATCGCTCCCTCCTACTCGATTTTACTCTTAAGAAAAAGGTAAATTCTGCAAAAATAAAGCAGCGGACAAAGAACGTTTAGCAAGCATATGAAAATAAGCCGTATGAACGGATAAAACGGCAATGATGATAATGTTTTTAATCGCTTTTCGCTTTTCTTCATCCAGCTGGAAATGCTCCTGAACCATTTCCTCTGCCTTATATTTAATAATTCTTTCGATCGTTTCGATCGTTCCTTCATTCGGTAAGCGGTTTTCGCTCAAAGAATGATCATTGATTTCTTCAAACAGAGTAGAGTAACATGCATACAGATGAATAGGATTGATGAGATCATCTTTTTGGTCATCAGGATCGTTGATAATCAACTTTAATAGTTGACGAATGGATTCAAAGTCAAGGGCTGTTTTTAAATCCTCTACAATGAATAAAAGCGCGGTTTGCTCAAGTGAATATTTTTTTCCTTTTTGGGGAGAGCCGATCATTTCTTTAATATCCCGTTTAATCCAGTTTTGTAACGCCGTGACAGAAAAATTAGTGTACTCGATTTGATTGCCAAGTGCTGCTATTTCGTTTAAAGAAAAACCTCTATCGAGTTTATTCGTTTTTATGATTTTTTCAAAAATGGGCGGAAGCGTTCCAACGTTCGCAGCATTTGGATCGAGTTCGGAGAGAGAACCATGTTCTTCAGAGTGAATCCATGCTTCTTGCAGTACCGAAAGCGGTGGTTTTTTGCTCCAACCTTTTAATGAAAGGAGAAGGAACGCCATTTCCTTTCTTGTTAATTGAAAGGTATTCACGAAGTTTCCTCCTATTTACAAGTTCTTTTGAACTTATCTTACGCTTTGATATTAAGAAAGTCAAATGACTTTGTTACTAAATGAACTTCATGTCGTTACATTTTCTTTTCAAAATGAAAGAAATTCTACTTGAATATTTTTGAATAAGATCATATAATAAGTTCATAAGAACCTGAACATGACGGTTCTTTAAACTAAAATGAAAAATTATAGAAAAGGAGTCGAATTCATCGATGTTCAAAAAATGGGTTAAATGGCTTTCTTCATTGGCTCTTGTTTTTTCCCTTGTTGGACTAGGTATGGTAGACAGCGCATCGGCAAAAGGATACAGATCTGGAAAAGGATTTTATCAGCCGAGTCACAGCCAGCAAGTTGTTCCGAACAAAAATCAAAATTCTAGCATCTTCAATTCGTCAAAATCGAACACTACCCCATACACTCATACGGTTCCACAAAAAAGCAGCAAAGGCAGTTTTGCCAAAGGGCTTTTATTGGGTGGTCTAGGCGGATTTTTAGCAGGAAGTTTGTTTCATGGTCTCGGACCAATCAGCTCCATGCTGGGATTTGTCATCAATTTATTTCTTCTATATGCCGTTGTCATGCTGGTGGTGAGCGCTATAAGATTGATCTTTAATCGCAGACATCAAAGGGAGTATGACTCATGGAGACGTTAAAACTTTCTGAACAAGAAATCATAAATGCCGTCTGTGTTTATGTAGCGGCGAAAGCAAATGTTCGCCCAGAAGATGTCATTACTGAATTACTGTACGATGATGACACTGGATTTGGAGCAGAAGGAGAAATTGCAGGCGTATTGCATCCATTGACAGAACCACAACTTATTGAGGCGATCAGAGGTTGGATTAAGAGCGAGTATCAAATTGATCCGTATGCGGCTGGAATTCAACTGAAATTAGATGATCATGAAGGAATTATCGCTATGATAAACGAATAAAGACATCCAAAATTTTAATATTGTGGCGTTTGAAGTCTCCTTGGGTAAAACCCGAGGAGATTTTATTTTATCATGAAATCATTGCGTATATTTGTAGACTTATACCCACCAAAAGATGAAAAGTTTGAAAATGATGAAATAAATAACATCTAAGAATGGGGATTAATGAAATAATAGAAGAAATCATACATGTTTCAACGTAGAGGAAAACGGGGTTTAAACACAATAAAAAATGTTGGAACAACGAGAATTTTCTAAGTGGAAATTTTCCAATGGAAATGAAACAAAGGATGAAAGGAAAAACCATTCATCCTTTAGCCTAATTATTTAGCCAATCTTAGTTCCCACATATTTCCGTTTTTCCAGAATCTTTTTTTGGTTACAAAGCGGTTTCTGGCCGTCTCACTTGAATATTGAAAAAAACTTCTAGAAGTACTGCGTCTGGAAGAGCGTCTGGAAGAGCATCTGGAAGAACGCCTAGAAGTCCGTCTGGAAGAACGTCTAGAAGTCCGTCTGGAAGAGCGTCTGGAAGAGCATCTGGAAGAACGTCTAGAAGTCCGTCTGGAAGAGCGTCTGGAAGTCTGTCTGGAAGAGCGTCTGGAAGAGCGTCTGGAAGTCTGTCTGGAAGAGCGCCTAGAAGTCCGTCTGGAAGAGCGTCTGGAAGAGCATCTGGAAGAACGCCTAGAAGTCCGTCTGGAAGAACGTCTAGAAGTCCGTCTGGAAGAACGTCTGGAAGTCTGTCTGGAAGAGCATCTGGAAGAGCGTCTGGAAGTCTGTCTGGAAGAACGTCTGGAAGTCTGTCTGGAAGAACGTCTAGAAGAGCGTCTGGAAGAACGCCTAGAAGAGGTGCTCGACCTGCGGGACGTTGATGGACCGCCTTTTACTTCCTTAACGACGCTTGGATCTTGATACATAAAATCCTCTAACCCAGCATCAGTTGCTTTTTCAACGGCCTCTTTAATATCATCATGGGTGATCTGTCCCATGTGAAAACCTCCTTTAAAAATTATATAAAAAATGTAAATTTCTTTTCACGATTCATAGTATGAGGACAATGAGGAATTGCCTGAGACAAATATGTAGTTTTTGTAAAAAAATTATGAAGGTGTCTTCAGGTGTCACCCTCTTATTTTTTTCATATGATTATAGTAATCATGCGAGATTTCTTTATATGGAGCGAGGAGGAGAGAGATGGATAAAAACAACTTGACTCAATATGAACTTTATATCCATCCTAAAGATTACCAAGAGCTGAGAAGAGATATTTGGAACGATGAACCACTACCGGCAAAATTAAAAATAGGCAACAAGAAGCTTGAAATTGATATCGCTTATCGTGGTTCGCATATCAGAAAATTTAAAAAAAAATCTTATCATATCGCTTTTTATAAACCCCAAATATACAGGGGAGCGAAAGAAATTCATCTGAATGCAGAGTTTAAAGATCCGGCCGTCATCCGAAATAAATTATCATTTGATTTCTTCAACGAAATAGGCGTATTGTCGCCGCGTTCCCAGCATATTTTTTTGTCCATAAATGGCCGAAACGAAGGGATCTATTTAGAATTGGAATCTGTAGATGAATGTTTTCTTAAGAAAAGGAGCTTGCCAGAAGGGGCCATTTTTTATGCGGTGGATGGTGATGCCAATTTTTCATTAATGAGTGATCTAGACAAGGAAGTGAAACGTTCGTTGGATTTAGGATATGAAATGAAATGGGGGAATGAACAAGACATATTTTACTTGCAAGAGATGATTCTTAAATTGAATACTACTCCGCGGGCGGAATTTGAAAAAGAGATTCAAAAATATTTTCATGTCGAGCAATATCTATACTGGCTTTCCGGAATCGTCTGCACTCAAAATTACGATGGATTTGTTCATAATTACGCGTTATATCTGAACAGGGAAACGGGTTTATTTGAAATTATCCCTTGGGATTATGATGCAACATGGGGAAGGGACATCAATGGAAAGGAAATGTCGGAAGATTATGTGAGAATTCAAGGATATAATACTCTTACAGCTCGACTTCTGGACGTTCCCTCGTTTCGAAAAAAGTATCAATTGATTTTGCAAGAAATATTGGAAGAAAAATATACCGTTGCAAACTTGCAGCCGAAAGTGGAACAGCTCTACAAACAAATTAAACCGTATGTACAAAAAGATCCCTATATAAGAGACCGTCAGATGCAATTTGAAAATGAACCTGAACTCATCTTGCGTTTTATTGAAAAAAGAGGAAATTATATTCGAAATCATTTACAAGTATTGGATTAGTAAGGTGGAAATTTTTGTGAATAGGCAACTACAAGGTTCATCTCTTCCTTGTGATGAGTATACATGCACTGTAGTTATACCATATGGATCACGAACAAGGAGGATATGAATGAATAAGAAATCGAATTTGAACCATCAGTGCAACAAGGAGCGATTTCAATCCTTTTTAGAATCCTTAAAAGGACGGATGGTTACTATATATCGCAACGATCCCGAAGCAAAAACGGGACGTTTGTTGGACGTTCAGTCAGATTATATTGTTTTAGAGCTTGAACATAATACGATCGTTTATTATCAAATTCATCATGTCAAAAGCGTAAGTGAAGATTCCAAAGCCAATCAACCAGTAAAGGAACTGGACGAGGAGTTGGATTTTATTAAAGAGGAGAGCTTTAGTGATCTATTCCGCCACTTAAAAAACGAATATATTCAAATCAATCAAGGCGGGCCTGATTTGGTTGTCGGAACATTACTGGAAACAAGCAACGATTATATTATCTTGGCATTGGAAAACAACGAGATCGTGTATTTTAATCTTGATCATGTGAAAAGTGCATTGAAACTATCTAAGGGAATAAAATCTAATCATTTAACCGAAACGAAAGATTCTGATCAAACAATGGTTTCAGTGTCATCCAAACCTTCGACTTCTATAAGCCACGAGATATTAAAAGCCGAATATTTTGCTGATCTTTTTGATCAATTGATGCATAAATGGGTATTGATCAATCGCCGAGGTCCCGATGCTTTGGAAGGCATTTTAGTGGAAAATGCTGGAGGATATTTCACCATTACGAATAACCATGAAATTATACGAATCAATCCGTTTCATATTAAATGCATAAGTATAGGTCCAAAAACGGATAAAAAAGAAGAAAACGACCAAATTGAAGCCGAGGAAGATCATCCACTAAGATCACTCCACAAAGAAAAAAAACCATCCCTCGAAAGACGATCCGGAAGACGATCTGAAAAACGATCCCATTCTAGATCTGCATAGTTAAGAAGAACTTCCATAAGATCGGATAGAATCCAAAATAAGATATAGCACCTCTCACTCCACAGCCAGAATTAAAAATAGTGATCCATCATAGCGGAACAAAAGGATGAGGTAGTGAAAGAAAACGATTATTGGGAACGGAAAACCGATATCCACAATCATTGCCATCGTGCTGGGTGCATGAGTATGCGACACTGGTGCACCTGGTATTATTATAGGATAGGAAGGAGAATAAGATGGAACAATTAAAAAAATATATCGGCACGGAAATTGAATTGGAGATATCCGATAAGACTAAGCTTTATGGAATTTTAATGGATATTGGCTCTGATATATTAGTCCTGTTTGATGGACGCAAAGATTTTTATATTCCTTTTTTGCATGTCCATAACATTAAAGAACGGAGCGAAAACGAATTGACAGGCGTTCAGCCGCCTGTGACCGTCGGCTTTAAAGATGACGATCATGAACTTTCTTACCGAAAAACACTGTTAAAAGCAAAAGGACATTTTCTTGAATTATTCGCTGCCAAAAACAAATCGCTTCATGGTTATATTACGAGTGTATTAAATGATTATATTGTATTTTACTCTCCTGTATATAAAAATGTTTTTATATCCATGCACCATTTAAAGTGGCTTACGCCATACTCTTACGAAACAACTCCATATTCGTTAAGCAGTAAAGAACTCCCGGTCGTTCCCCTAAACATTCCATTGGCAAGATCTTTTGAAGAACAATTAAAAAAATACAAAGAAACGTTAGTGGTTTTTGATTTGGGAGAGGAAGCAGACAAAATCGGACTGTTGAAAAACGTAGAGAACAATATGGTCAAACTTGCCGCGGCAGATAGTCGAACGGTTTTTTGGAAGCTCTCTCATTTGAAAATGTTTCATCTCCCTTGAAATACCAATGAATAACGACTCATTGGCTTTGAAGAATAATAGACACGCTGAAACTTTAAAAATGGACAACTTCAATGAACTTAAAAATTGAAAAATAAAGGGAATCCGAACTGACTAGAGCATAACCGGCAGTCGCTCGAATGACGACCAAGCTGTATCAATCAAGGTCGCATAGAAGAAGGAAAAGAGTTATGACGGTCATTTCGCTCCCTAAAAATATCGTTTCGACATCGATTGATCATTGGCATTGTATGCATATGAGGCTAAGAAAGGAACTGGGTATACTAAAAAACCAATTCCCTATCCAAAAAATAAACAAGCAGACACATTTTTCCGTCTGCTTGTTTTTTTGATTTCATGATTTTATGCTCACTAACAAAAAGAGCGTTTGAAGGAAAAACGACCAAATAGAAAGTCAAACTGTCTATTTACCCCAATGTTCCTTGATAAAAAGATCCCGTCCAGATTTTTCTCTGTCTTTCTTGTATTCTTCTGGATTTTTTTTATAAAAATCTTGGTGATAGTCTTCTGCAGGGTAGAAAGTAGAAGCAGGCAAAATTTTGGTTACAATCGGTTTTTTGAATTTACCGCTTTTTTCGAGGCGTTCTTTTGACTCCTCTGCCAATTTTCGTTGCTCTTCTGTATGATAAAAAATGGCCGTTCGGTAGTTGTCTCCTCGGTCATGGAATTGTCCGCCATCATCTGTCGGATCAATTTGCTGCCAATAAATTTCTAAAATTTTGCTGTAAGGAAAAACAGTTGGATCATAAAGAATTTCCACTGCTTCATAATGACCTGTTTTGCCAGATTTGACTTGTTCATAGGTTGGATTTTCCACATGTCCTCCTGTATAACCGGAAGTTACCTTATGAATGCCATCCCATTGATCAAAAGGTTTCACCATGCACCAAAAACATCCACCGGCGAACGTTGCTTTTTCTAATTGCTTTTTCATTTTTAAACACCTCAAAACGTTGGTTTCACGATACAATGCTCATTTTATCACTAAAAGAAATAAAACGGCAATAAAAGAGATGAAACAGCCATTCTAAATATGTAGAAAAAAAGTTGAAAGGAAGGAGCAGGAGATCGAGAATCGCATCGGCATTCAGAATAAATTGAAAAGGGAAATAGTGGTGTCGGGTTGTGATTCGTGTGAGGCCAATCATCTTTCGGTGATGACCTTGAATAAAAGCGAAAACAAACTCATTTCAAAGATTTTTTAAAATGAAGAATACAACAAAGTTTTGATGGCTCACAATACAACGAATAGGAGTCGTTCTTTCATCGATAAACAGATCATAATGACTTACATTTTCAGGAGCAGATCATCTTCATATCACAGGAAGCAGGGGATTCGTTGCGGCGGCAAAGCAATGAATGAAGCTTTGGCTTACTCATGTTCACAGTGATCTTCAATGACCACCCATTCGTTTGCCCAATTTTCCAGCTCCCGTATGAAGGGTTCCAATGCTTTCCCTTTTTCCGTCAAAGAGTACTCGATTCTTACCGGTGTTTCTGGATATACTTTTCGATTGACAATTCCTTCTTGCTCCAATTCCTTTAGTCTTTCGGATAACAGTCGACCACTGATCGGAATAGAAGATTCAATGGTGCAGAAACGCTGTGGACCCGAAAGCAGTTGATGTATGATAAAACCTGTCCAACGTTTGCTGAAAATGTTCATTGCTTTTTCAAATTTGGGACATAAGGTTGATTGGCTCAATATGATCACCTCTGGAACCCATTATAACCTAAATTCATATGCTTGTAATCTTTCATAGTCAATAGCAGATGAGGAAAAGTTTCTAGTTTTGAAATTGACAAGAATCGGAATTGGAATCAATTTAAAAAATTTTTAAGAAAAAATTTTTAATAGCGTTTCTCAGCTAAGAGAAAAATTTAATCAAATACATTAATGGTGAATTTTGGATAATGATTCACAAAACCAATTTAAAAGGATCTGATGAATAAAATCATTAGATCCTTTTTAGCACGTTTATTTTTGATCCGTCCGGCCTTTGTTTAACGATAGCAAATATTTCGCCAAAGCTATCTGTTCTTTCTTCGTAAAGCCGCTCTCTTGATCGACCCAGAACGAATGGCCTGCGCCGGTTATATGGACGGAATGGAGAGGGGCATTCGCTTTTATGACTTTTTGGCGTTCTTTTCGATCCACAAGCGCGATGATGCTTCTGTATGGATCGACCGGTTTTCCTTTGAGAAGTGTGCCGGTAAGGCCGTAGTTTTGTTCATACCCTACTGCAACGCCACCGTCATGAAGATAAGGTGCTTGCCAATAAAGGCCGATCAAGCTGGGCGTTTTATAACCGCCTTTTCCATCGTGTGCAAAACCTAATCGCAGCTGTTGTTCGTCAATGTTGTCCATCGGGATTTTCAGCACACGTGCATTTTTTCTGATCGGCACATTCTCAGTCGGTGAATAGAGAAGAGGCTCTGCAAAAATTTTAGCCGTTTTGGCCAGAGCTTTTGCTCTTGACGGTTCTGTCCCAATTTCGTCCGCTGAAACGATTTGATGGTTAGTAAAATAAGAGCCGGCATGACATTTAATGCATCCTGCTTTCGAAAAAACGTTATACCCATCATCGGTTTCCGATTTGCTAATGGTTATGTTCGGTTTAGGTGGAACGAGCGCATTTTGAAAAGCAGACATTGCATTGTTTTGTTCATTAAAATGAAACCCAGGGCTGCTGACGATTAAACCATCCGGGGCAACCGGAGATACGTTTGGAAATGTCGGAGGTTTGACCATTTCGTTTATTCCTGGGGCTGCAGGCGTCGGATCCACTTCAGCGAAAAAAGCGGAAGGGCTTTTTCCTTTGCTTGGATCGAACCGAAATTTTGGATTAGCCGCATTTTGCAAAATGGTTCCAATATAGGTTTCTTTCTCAATGTCAAAGAGCGGTTTGGCAATATCTGCTTGTGAAAGGGAATCGGAATTTTGAGCATGAACATTATTGTTAAAAACGGTTAATCCGTGGAATGAACCAGCCATGCCAAATCCACTCCAACTATAAGGGAAATTTTGAAAGGTAAAAGAGGAAGGGATTTGAGCTGGATTTCCTTTTAAATCAATCGTGGAGTCAAAATTCCCTGGTGGCCACAGGAGCAATGTCTTGTCTACCGACTCTTCTAATTTTTCTTTATTGGGAAGTTTAAGATTCCCCTGTTTTTGAAGGAATTGAGAAAAATTAGAAATATTCGCGTGAGTGAAATAGGCGGCTGTATTGGGTGCTAAAGCAAGGAGCAGACCTGCATTTAAATCTGAGTTGGGGGCGCCTTCCACTACACGCTTCGTTTCTTGATCGACCGTCGCGTGGCAAGCCGCGCAGCTAATGCCAGCTTTTAACTCTCCTTTAGAAAATGAAACAGGCATACCTAAAGGAGCAAAAGAACCTTTTGGAACATCAAGTCCTGTTGAAATCATCTGACCTTTTTTGAATGATTGCCCGCCGATCTTAACGTCTTTTGCCAGTTCTACTTTTAAATTGGTTGTACCTTCCCCTTTTAGAGCAAGGATGGCTTTCATCAAATTAGGTGCCGTTAACGGCCCATCCAAAATGCCGATTATATCTGTAAGGAATACTTCGTTTCCAAATGTTTCTTTATAGAAAGCGTCTCTTCCTTTTTCAAACAAATCATGGTCCACTTTCACCGCACCATTCTTTTCTGAAAGTTTTTTTGCATTTCCTTCAGAGAGACTGAGTGTTTGTCCGTACCAATCATAGCTGTTTACATTTCGATAAGAACTGATGATGTCCTCTTTATCAGGGACATAGGCATAATCAAGATCTATAAAATAAACAATGGCTGCGATAAAAATGATGAATCCTATGATGGCTATAAACCAAGACTTGTTTATCAAAGCGATCCCCCGTCGTCCTGTTGCTCTTTTATGATGGAATGTTGGAAACCAGATGAATGACTTAGATGATGAATGTTTTGGAAATAAAGATTTTGGAAAGAAGATGTTTTGAAACAACGTATCGAATTTAAGATACAGTGGGCAGCCAACGTTTTTTATTGTTTCTAGAAAACACAGCGTTTATTCCGACAAGTGAAGGCGGTTCAGTGGAACTTTATTTCCGTATGATGGTTGATATTTATGGTTGGATGTAGCTTGTGTATTGTAAAAAGAAAATCGATTAGAAAATGAGTTCATAAAGAAACAAATGTAGATTTTGAATGGACGCAAAATGGGGGTCACTCGACCAGTAAATTAAAACGGCAAAGGGTATACTAAAAAAACTTGCAATGTAGTAAGGAGGTGAATCATTTGCCGAGCGGAAAAGAATTAGAACAGTTGCCAATTTCCAACATAGCCCCTGAAGAGGGAAAAGCCCCCGATCGTTTCGATGGAAAGTTAATCAAAAGCGCATCAAAAAGGGAAGAGAAAAAGAAAATCAATTGAAAACAGTAACAAAAACGGGAAGAGTCCGTGGTTATCGTTTTGACTACTTCTTATCGCTCCATGATCCTTCTCACCAAATATTGGATAGTGAGAATTCGATAGCAAAGAGCAAAAGACATGACTATAAGGAAGCAATAAAGAACAATGGGAGAATTGATCCATTTGTCCTTTTGCTTAGTGCAGGGAGCGTTGGATTTCTAAAAGAGCAAAATAAAAAGGGGGGATCGAATGGGAGCGATTGAACGGAACGGATATCGGTTTGTGCCGGAGTTCAGTGTGACTTATCAAAAAGGTGCTGTCCATGTGTATCGAAATGGAAAATATCTGGATGAAATTACATTTGATTTTTCGGGAAAATATCCGGATGTTGATCAAATTGAGGAGTTAGTAGAACAATATTGTAAAAACAATCGGATTACGCCATCTTCAAATTAGAGTCATGTGATATGGCAAAACTGATTGAAAAGGGCTTGATTTAAAGATCAGCCCTTTTCTTTGGCATTCCTTATGATGAAACGCATTGAAGAAGAATACCAAAACATACTCCGTATATGTCTAACCTTCATTCTTGGGAAGGACACGTTTGAACCATGTTGGATATTACAGCCGACCGTTTCGCACAACATCAACCATGGCTTTATTAGGATAATCGTTTTCCATATATTGCTGTACTGTTTTTTCAATATCATAGTTTACTCGTTCAATAGAAACGCGTACATTTCCATCTTCTGCTTCCACGATACCATAAGAAGCCATCGCTTGGCCGTCGAACGGTAATCCGACGCTGCCAATATTCAATACTGTTTTGCCGTTCAAGAAACGGATATAAGGTAAATGAATATGACCATAAATATAAAAATCAGCCATGTTTTCGGCCATTAGCCTTTTTTCCAAATGAACATCATCGGTGTCGGGACGGATGATGTCAAATAAGCTGTTTGGAGTTGCGTGAAACGCTAGGATTGCCTTACCGTTCAAGTCGATTTGGAGAGTTTGCGGAAGGTTTTGTAAATAATCGATATCCGCTGAATCTAGATGAGCGACTGTCCATTCTCGTTCCTTTTTCATTACATCCAGCGCCTTATCCGGTACTTCTCCTTTTTGAATGCCGCGTACCACCCATTCGTCGGCATTTCCTTTGATCACATTGGCATTCAATGAACGAATCAGGTCTAAAGCTTGTTTTGGATTCGGCCCTCGAAAGCAAAGATCACCCAGTACATAAATTTGATCGATCTGTTTTTTGGCGATATCGTCCAAAACGGCTTCGAGTGCGAATGCATTTCCATGAATATCAGAGATAAAAGCAGCTTTCATTCATTATGCACCTCTTTTTCCTTGAAAAGGATATTGGAATCAACTTTAAGTTGCCAGTCAGTAAAGGCAATTCCATTCTTTTTATACCACATTTGGTGGGTTCCGACCAATTTGAAAAGGCATGGATGAAGATGAATCAAGACTAGAAATGACAGAATAAATCGCTTTCGTTAACGAACAATATAGTAGGAAAAGAAGTAAAGGGAGTGCATGGACATGGACAGAAACAAAAGTTCTTCTAAGGAGGGGCAGCTTGAATGGTGGCAGTTATCCTTAATCGGGGTCGGCTGCATAATCGGCACCGGCTATTTCCTTGGATCCGGTCTTGCCATCCGCAATGCTGGGCCATCCGTCATCCTTTCTTATATTCTTGCGGCAATTTCCACTTACATCGTTTTTGATGCGTTAGCAAAAATGACAAAAAATGACCCGCAAAAAGGCTCTTTTAGATCTTATGCCAAAAAAGCTTATGGACGATGGGCTGGATTTTCCACAGGGTGGGTTTATTGGTGTTCGGAAATGTTAATTATGGGAAGCCAAATGACTGCGTTATCGATATTTTCGCGTTTCTGGTTTCCAAATGTCCCATTATGGGTCTTTGCAGCCGGTTATGCCGTTTTGGGGATTATGGTTGTATTAACGGGTACGAAAGGTTTTGACAGGCTAGAAAATGTTTTTGCCGTTATGAAAGTTTCCGCCATTTTGATGTTTATTGTGATCGCTTTGCTTGCATTATGTGGAGTTTTAGACGGAGGAAATGGCTTTCGAGTACCAACTACTATCCAACAACTATTTCCGAATGGAGTCATAGGAGTTTGGGCTTCACTCATCTACGCCTTTTATTCATTTGGCGGGATTGAAATCATGGGAATACTGGCGATTCGCTTGCGGAAAAAAGAAGATGACCCAAAATCCGGAAGCTTCATGCTTTTTTTGCTGGCACTCATTTACTGCCTCTCTCTCGGTTTGGCGGTGATGATGGATTCTTGGAAGGCCTTTTATTCGAAGGAAAGTCCTTTTGTCATCGCTTTAAATGACTATCACCTGCCGTTTTTCCCGCATATTTTTAACGGAGCGTTCATTATCGCCGGTTTTTCCACGATGTGCGCTTCCTTGTTTTCGATTACATCTATGCTTGTGATGTTAGCGCAAGATGGAGATGCCCCTGCTGCGTTAGCAAAAAATGGGAAATGGAAATTAAAAGTTCCTGTAAAAGCTCTGGGTTTGACGGCGGCAGGAATGGCCGCTTCCGTTATATTGGCGCTCGCGATGCCGGATAAAGTGTATGAATATATTACAACTGCCGCCGGTTTAATGCTTTTGTATAATTGGTTTTTTATTCTTCTCTATTCAAGGCGGCTGATCGAATTAAACGCATGGGGCAAAACAAAGAGATGGTCAGGGATGGTGCTCATCATTTTGGCGGTTAGCGGTACTTTATTGGAAAAAACGAGTCGATTTGGTTTTTTCGGCAGCTTATTGTTTGTCGGAATCGTTGCCATTGTAGTGCTGAAAATACGATCCAATTGGAAAAAGGAGCAAAAACCGGCTCCTGTTTAATGGGCGATGAGAGTCATAATACCTTGAAAACCGAAATAAAAGCCAAAACCGACGAGCGACAGACCGGATAGAAAAGAAGTCAAATACAAAAAGTTGGTGGACAAAAGTTTGCGAAAACTGCTAGCGATAAATGCCATCGTTAGATCCCATAAAAAAATACCCGCGAAGATGGTTCCGCTCAAAAAGAACAATTGCTCTTTTCCGTAAGTAGTGGCTGTTTTAGCCAGCACCGAACCGTAAATCCCCAACCAAAATAAAATGGTTAACGGATTGGACAAAGACATAAAAAAACCGGAAATAAACGTTTTAAAAAGCGGTTGGCTGCTTCGGTGAACATTTGCAGAAATTTTTCCGGCCGTTAAAAGACTTTCAACGCCAGTGTAAACAAGTACAAAAAATCCGAACAACCAAAGAAAGGCTTGGATGAAAGGAGCGTCAAGAAAACGGACAAAACCAAGATAAACAAGCATCATATAAAACGCGTCTGCAATGAGAGCGCCGACGCCGACAAGCCAGGCGTGCATAAAACCGTTTTTGATTCCTTTGTCCAATTGAGCGGCATTAATCGGTCCGATCGGTGCCGCCAACGATAATCCTAAAAGAAGATAACTGACAAATAAACTGACGCTCATTGAGTCTACCCTCCACGTTCTTTGCTCGTAAGATTCTATTCCAAAAGAAAGACTTGTATAACTCAAGCTTTTGGAAAAAAGATAATATCCAGTTAATAGAAAAATGATGAAATGTGATGTAAATGCGTGGAGGGAGTTTGACAAAAGATCAACCCAAAATAGAAAAAGGCGGATGCGGATGGATAATGACCGTAAGCATGAAAACGAAAAGTCTCTTTTGTGTAAAAAAATTATTGGAGACGATCCATATCGAAGCAATAAGGCTGGAAGGAATATCATGAAAATATTCTGAATTTTCAATAAAAATATGGTGCTTATGCAGGATTTTTTTATTTTGCCACGAAATAGACAAATAAAATTCATAAAATAGACAAAAATTTCATAAGATACCAATAGAAAGGGAGGCGTAAAGGATGTGGGCATTTTTGGGTGAGCATATGCTATCCATTATTAAATTTTTGATTGGAAGCGTTTACATCGTGTTTTTGATAGTCCCGTTTTATTTGGCCAAATATTTTAAGCAATTGGAAGAGCAAGAGAAATGGGACAAATGGAATGAACAGATGGAAAAATACAAACTCTCTGTTCGGAAGAGAAAAAAACGACCCGTCAATTTTTAGAAGTCGCTGGCCCTTGGATGAATCCAAGGGTCTTTTTTAATGGAGAATTTTAAAAAGTATGTACTAAAAAAGAATGGATTCGTTCATTAGAGTTCAAGGAAGCAATTGTTTTTGAAATTTGGGACGAGCAGTTTTTTGATTGAAAAGCGATCAGTGAAAATTCTTTAAATCATGTTTGTTTTTTTGATGTAAGGTGATTTTTCATCATGATATTTGATAAGTAAACTTTTATATAATGAAAGTGAACATACATGCCACATTTGTTATAATCACTAGTAAGCTTTCATCGTGGGAGGGAGATACTGTTGGAAGACAAGGTGACAATGGTCCGATCTGTTTGTCCGCTGGATTGTCCGGATGCTTGCAGTTTAATGGTGGAAAAACGAAATGGAAGAATTGTAAAAGTGGAGGGGAACAAAGATCATCCCGTGACAAAAGGGGTCATTTGCCATAAAGTTCGAAAATTCCCGGAAAGAACCTATCACAAAGAGCGTGTTCTTTATCCGTTAAAAAGAACGGGAAAAAAGGGGACGATGACTTTTCAAAGGATATCTTGGGAGGAAGCTTATGATGAAATCGTTACACGATTTCAGCGGGTGATCCAAACTTATGGCAGTGAAGCCATTTTGCCTTACAGCTTTTATGGAAATATGGGGATATTAAACAGCGAAGGGATGGATCGGAGATTTTTTCATAAATTAGGCGCCAGTTTTTTGGATCGGACGATTTGCAATTCGGCCGGAGCGCAAGGATTTCGATACACGATGGGGGCAAACAAAGGCATTGATCCAGAAGAAACGATTTATTCTAAGCTCATTTTGATTTGGGGCTGCAATGCCGTGAGCACTAATTTGCATCAAGTACTCTATGCCAATGAAGCCAAAAAACGTGGAGCGAAAATTGTTGTCATCGATACGCATCGCAACCGTACTGCAAAATGGGCTGATTGTTTTTTGCAGATCCGACCCGGAACGGATGCAGCGTTAGCGATTGGCTTGATGCATGTACTGATTCAAGAAAACTTGATTGATACAGATTTTATTCAAAAATATACAATCGGCTTTGAAGAATTAAAAAAGGAGGCTTTAGCTTATACTCCTTCCATCACGGCAAAATGGACAGGCCTTTCTGAGGAAGAGATTCTTTCATTGGCGAGATTATACGGTCAAACCACTCCTTCTTTTATTAGAATTGGAAATGGCTTGCAGCATCATGAAAATGGCGGGATGGCCGTCCGTGCCATCGCATGTTTGCCGGCTTTAACCGGACAGTGGGGAATTCGTGGTGGAGGTGCTTTAAAAGGAAACAGTGGTTTTTTTCCTTTTCATCATTATAAAATCCAACGTCCTGATCTCCATCAAAATCCTCGCGCCTACACCATTAACATGAATCAGCTCGGAAATGCTCTGCTTGATCGGTCTCGCCCGATTAAAGTGTTGTTTGTGTATAACAGTAATCCGGCGCAAGTAGCACCTGATCAACAAAAGGTAAGAGCCGGATTGTTGCGGGACGATTTATTTACCGTTGTTCATGATCAGTTTCTTACGGATACTTGCCGTTATGCAGATATCGTTCTTCCTGCAACCACTCATTTCGAAAATTGGGACCTGTATAAATCATACTGGCATCTGTATTTGCAGCTTCACGAGCCGGTCATTCCTCCTCAAGGAGAAGCAAAATCGAATTTTACCTTGTTTAAGGAACTAGCGGAGCGTATGGGATTTGATGATGTGGCATTTCGTGTTACTGAAGAAGAGATGATAAAAGAAATTGTAGAGGATATCGGCATCGATTATGACGAATTAAAGAAAAAGGGCTATGTCAAAATAGGCGCTGCAAACAATACTTTTCCGCAGTACTTTCCCACTCCATCCAAAAAAGTGGAATTTTACTCGGAAAGGATGAAAAAAGAGGGGTTGCCGCCTGTCCCTGTATTTACTCCTATTCAACCAATGGAGAAAAAATTCCCTCTCATGTTGATTTCTGGACCCAATCATCAATTCTTAAATTCTACTTTTGGAAATATAGCTGCATTAAAAAAATTTGAAGGAAAACCTCGGCTGCAAATCCATCCAAAAGATGCTATACAACGCGGAATCAAAACAGACGATATGGTCATTGTTTACAATCAGAGGGGGCGCTGCCGTTTGTTCGCAAACGTCACAGAAGATTGTTTAAAAGGAACCGCCGTAATTCAAGGACTTTGGTGGGATGACGAACAATCCGGATTCCAATCCGTCAATGTTTTAACGTCGCAGCAATTGGCAGACATGGGAGGAGGAGCTTGCTTTTTTTCTACTTTTGTAGAAGTTCAAAAAGAGAGCCAGTAAGTTTTAGCTGACGATGAAAGGATCGTCAGTTTTTTCGCTTGTAAAAAAAGGAAATGCAAAGTATTTTAGAGCAAATACGTTTGAAAAGGTTGCTGCAAGCCTAAATGTATGCTGGAGTGTCAGCCTTTGCGACTTATATATTCAAAACGGATTTTTTTCATGCAAATAAAATGAAACATTTTTCCGAACTTTCCATTACTTCCGCAAACTGTTAAACTAGTAGTATTAGGGAGGGAGAATCATTTGGAAAGAGGGGATACAATGCCAAGTGCGCAATATTTGGGCCACGGGATTTCGTTATTGGACGTACGGGATTTAGGACGTGAAAAAAGAACGGGAACATATGTAATTCAAGAAGAAAAATTGACGATTATTGAAACAAGTGGAAGTCCATCTATCCCTTATATTCTGCAGGGATTGGAACAGTTGGGGCTAAAGGCTGCTGACATTCAATACATCATTGTGACACATATTCATCTCGATCACGCTGGAGGAGCAGGACTGCTTTTGGAAAAATGCCCGAAAGCAAAAGTGATTGTACATCCAAAGGGGAAACGACATCTTATCGATCCATCGAGATTGATCCAAGGGGCAAAGGCTGTATATGGCGAAAAATTCGAAGAGTTTTTTGAACCTGTTGTGCCTGTTCCGGAAGATCGTTTAATCGTGAAACGGGATGGGGAAACGCTGGAAATTGGTCATGACCGTATACTTACGTTTTTGGATACACCAGGCCATGCTTATCATCATTTTTCTATTTATGACCCGAAAAGCAACGGTATCTTTACGGGAGATACAGTTGGGATTATCTATACTCCGCTTTTGGAAAATGGACTGGATTTTTATTTGCCTACAACTTCTCCGAATCATTTTAATCCGGAAGCAATGCTCCAATCTGCTGATCGAATTGAGAAACTAGGGATTAGCCGGATTTATTTTGGCCATTTTGGAATGAGTGAAGATCCATCCGCTGCTTTCCGGCAATTACGATTTTGGCTTCCTATATTTGTAGAAGCAGGACAGCAAGTGGCCGACAGCAACCTTTCTTTTGAAAAAAAGACGGAGGCCGTTTATCAAACATTAAAGAAAAAAGTTACTCGATATTTGGATGAACGAAAGGTGCCACGCACTTCAAACGTTTATGAAATACTCGATTTAGATTTAACGATCTGCTCGATGGGAATTGTTGATTATTTTCAAAAAAGAATGGCTGAATCTGAGAAATAATCGTTCGAGCGGCTTTCAACAAGGAGGGGTCACATTGAGTAAAGGTCTATCAGGTAAGCGAATCGTGATTGGCGGTTCGCGAAAAACAGAAGAGATGAGCACATTAATCGAAAAACAAGGCGGAACACCGATCGTCCGTCCACTTCAAGGAACCGTTTTCAAAGCAGAAAAGGAAGTGGAGCCGGATTTGCGGAAATTTGTTGATGAAGGATCGGACTGGACCGTGTTTACAACCGGAGCGGGAGTACAAACGCTTTTGGACTTGGCAGAAAAGATCGGAATACAAGAAAAATTTTTACATAGGATCCGAACCACGAGTGTTGCCGCAAGAGGCTATAAGACGATCGCTGCTCTTAAAAAGATCGGAATTCAACCGGTCGTCGTTGATGAAGATGGTACGACAAGAGGACTGATACGAGCGCTACAAGGAACCGATTTTTCAGGAAAGAAGGTTACGATACAGCTGCATGGAGAAAAAGCTCCTCGATTGAAGCAATTTTTTCAAGATCAAGGCGTTTCGGATATTTTAGAGATTCTTCCTTATCAGCATATTCCGCCGAAACGGGAAACAGTGGATACATTATGTCAGGAAATTTTGCAGCATGACGTGGATGCCGTTTGTTTCACGAGCGCGATACAAGTTCACTCTTTATTTTCGTTTGCTAAATCACAAAGATTGGATGAAGAACTGGTCAGGGCATTTCGTAATACAGTTTTGCCTGTCGCCGTGGGGAAAGTAACGGCAGAAGCTTTGCAAGAGGAAGGGATTGACCGTTATCTCGTTCCGGAAAACGAACGTATGGGAGCGATGATTATAGAACTATCCCGTTATTATCAGCAACAATCAGAAAAAGTCGAAGACAATGTTTGAAGTCGCTTTCACGAAGCGGTTTTTTCCTCTGCGTTTGCCAGCTTTTTGGCGTTTTCCCTAAACGAACAATCAAGTGATCCGCCTTGTCTTTTCTTTCATCGAGGATTGAATCAATTTCTTTTTCAAACATTAAGCACATTAGTTTCATTTTTATCAAAAAAAGGGGATAATGGTAAGGTATTTGTTTGAAAGAGGAGTGATTTTGATGAAATGCAAACTAAATCGTAATGCAGCGAAAGTATTAAAAAAAATGCTGGAAAGCCCGGAAGCGGAAGGAAAAATGATTCGAGTATATATTACGGAAATTCACGGTGATCATGCTCATTATGGAATTAAGCTTGATACTCCAACAGAACATGATGAAATCGTGAATACGGATAAAGATATCGATATCTTATTAGATCGACGCGAAGAGTTTTTAGACGGAGTTTGGGTCCAATATTTCTACGTACCTCAGGAAGAATTCGTCATTACAAACCCATGGAAAGAGAAAGAAGCTCACCAGCATCACCATCATCATTAATAATTAATCATTCACAAAAGACAAGCCATCCTTTAGCGCTTGTCTTTTGTTCAAAAGGCAAAAGGATCAGCTCTTTTTCTGTCCATTTTAAACATATTCTGGCTGGTGTTGAAAAATGCTAAATCTTGCTTTTTTATTGTTCTATGTGACTGCAAAAGAAATGATTGAACAAAGGTTTTATTTTATGAGGAGTGTGACATCGTAAAGTATGAAGCAGGAAATATGGCAACTTGGCTAAAACCGTGAACAGATATTATCTTCATTTTTTATATGCCGTTTTTTCGCGCGGAAAAGACCGATCCAGTTCCGTTCTGCTTAACGTCCGGGAAATATTTTTATCATTATATTGTTTATTGATATAATATTATTAATTTTTTTAATATATTGAATTATATTTATTGTAATTGTATAATTTCATTATATGATCCTTCTTATAAGTTCAAATAATAAATTTTAATAGCGCTTTCAAAAAGTGTAATGTATGAATTTGTGATGATGTATAAAATTTTGTGTCAAGCATTTAGTTAGACCAAAAGAAAAAGGTAGGGTATTCTCTGATTTGACCAATCATCTAGAGAAAGGAGTACCCTACCTATGTCTAAGAGTATATCGAATATAGATTGGATGAATCAACTGGAAAACGTTATTCGTGAGTTTGTAAAGGAAAAATTAGAGCTGATCATGAAGGAAGAAATCCAGACTTTCCTCGAAATGGAACAAGAGGGAACGTCGAATAGAAGAAACGGCTATTACCATCGAAACCTAGACACGCAGTATGGTCGTATCGAAGGACTTTCTGTTCCAAGAGACCGAAAGGGGGAATTTCAAACGCAGCTGTTCACCCCTTACCAACGCCATACGGGCTGGCTCGAGGAAGCCATCATCAAGATGTATCAAAGTGGTATGAGTACGCGTGAAATTGGCAAGTTTATTGAACGAATTTTAGGCAAGGCCTATTCTCCTTCAACGATCAGTCGTATGACCGATATCGTGAAAGAAGACATTGAGAAATGGCACAAACGTCCCCTGAACAAACGTTATTCTGTCTTATATTTAGACGGATTGTATGTAAAACTTCGTCGCGATACCGTGGAGAAAGAAGTGATTTATGTGGTGTTGGGGGTCAACGAAGAAGGATATCGCGAAATTCTTGATTTTTTCGTAGGAGGACAGGAGAGTGCCTATGGATGGCAAGAGATTCTTCAACAGCTCTACAAAAGAGGCGTACAGGAAGTGCTTCTGGGCGTATTTGATGGCCTTCCGGGGCTAGAGGAAGCCTTTAAGGCTGTTTATCCGAAAGCCGATGTGCAGCGCTGTGTCGTTCACAAAGTACGTAATACCTTAAATCGTGTTCGGAAAAAAGATCAATTTGAAGTGGCAGAGGATCTCAAACTGATTTATCGCGCACCGAATAAGGAGATTGCGTTACAGATGTTTCAACAGTTTGAGTCGAAATGGTCGAACAAGTATCCGAGAGAAGTTCAATCTTGGGCCAATGAGTTGGATGTCCTCCTTACATTTATGGATTATCCAAGCAGTATTCGAAGTGTGATTTACACGACCAATGCCATTGAACGAACGATCAAAGAGATTCGGAAACGTCTAAAGCCGATGAACAGTTTGAGTAGTTTAGAAGCCGCTGAAAAAGTCGTGTATTTGACCATCCAAGATTTTAATGAGAAATGGGCAGGACGAAAATTACGAGGATTTGCTGAAGCCTATGAAACCCTTCAACAAATGTTTGAAAAACGTTATAACTAACCAAATATTGTAAACGAACAAAATAAAGGGATTCTCCCTTTCCACACAGGAGACTGAATATTCAGTCTCCTGTGTGGAGGAAATCGAACCCCTATCCATTCCAAATCCATTTCAGAGATACCCTATCTATCTTACATAACACAAAATTCTTGACGGTACCGAATTTGTTTGAAGAAAATATAAAACTTGTACAATCGATATACTATTCTAAAAATATTTGTAAATCGGTATGTAAAATGGGAATATGGACAAGGAGGTTATGACGATGACTCAATCATTTGATTCGGCAAAAACGCGACGCATCACAAGCAACATCTTTAAAGGATCCGTCGGCAATCTGATTGAATGGTACGACTGGTACGTCTATTCTGCTTTCGCTGTATATTTCTCTGCGGAGTTCTTTCCTGAGGGGGATTCCACCAGCCAACTGCTCAATACGGCTGCTATCTTCGCCGTCGGCTTTCTGATGCGCCCAATCGGAAGCCTATTGATGGGTCGATACGCTGATCGTCACGGCCGACGTGCAGCGCTGACGCTTTCCATCAGCCTCATGGCCGGTGGTTCCCTGATCATTGCCGTTACTCCGAGCTACAGCACGATTGGCGTGTTGGCGCCTATTATTCTAGTTCTCGCACGTCTGCTCCAAGGGATATCGGTAGGCGGGGAGTATGGAACATCGGCCACGTACTTGTCCGAGATGGCAAAAAGCGGTCGACGCGGGTTCTACTCGAGCTTCCAGTATGTCACACTCGTTTCCGGACAGTTAGTGGCACTGGGTGTTCAGATTATTCTTCAACAAATCATCAGCGAACCCGAAATGAAGTCCTGGGGCTGGCGTATTCCTTTCGTCATCGGTGCATTGGGAGCTTTGGCCGTGTTGTGGCTGCGACGAACGATGGACGAATCGGAACAGTTTTCAAAATTGGATTCTGAAAGCAGGGCAAGTGCCGGAACCATTCGAGCGCTGATGAAATATCCCAAGGCAGTGCTGACAGTGGTCGGGCTAACACTCGGCGGAACCGTCGCCTTTTATACTTACACGACGTACTTACAAAAGTTTATGGTGAACACGGTGGGCATTCAAAAGGAGATCGTCAGTTGGATTAATTTTATTGCTTTGTTAATATTTGTCATACTTCAACCGCTCGCCGGGATGCTATCTGACCGGATCGGTCGTCGCACGCTATTGATGGGTTTCGGTATTCTGGGAACATTGCTGACAGTGCCGCTGTTCCTTTTGATGGAGCAGACGAAGAACCCTTTCGCTGCCTTCTTTCTTATGATGGTTGGACTCATTATTGTCACCGGTTACACTTCCATTAATGCCATCGTGAAAGCGGAACTATTCCCGACCGAAATCCGCGCCCTAGGAGTAGGATTTCCCTACGGCCTTACCGTTGCGGTGTTCGGAGGAACAGCGGAATTCGTTGCATTATGGCTGAAGAGCATCGGAGAAGAGTCGCTCTTTTTCTTCTACGTGGCTCTCTGCATTGCGGTGAGTTTGATCGTCTATTGGCGTATGGGTGAGTCTTCGAAGTCTTCCCGCATTGAAGCTGAACAGGATGCAAGCTAGATCATCGTCGTCTGGTACTCTGAAATAGGGTAAGCGACAAGCTGTGGGTTAGCTATCACGGTCTACACGATTTGCTGGAGCCTTTATAGATTGCTTGATGATTATAGAACGAGAATGGAAAGAACAGACATCGATATGATGATGCCTGTTGTACAACAAAATGAACAAAGCGAACATGGGAAAGGACAGGTCGTTAAACGGCACAGGTCGTTAAACGGCCTGCCTTTTTATGTGGACTTGATAAAGATGACAATCGTCAAGTATGAAGACAGAAGTAACGGCTCGATTAACGCAAGGGTGTCCGGGATGGCATGAAAGATGAAGATTGCAAACGGCAAGGTCATTCCAATACCCAATACAAGGAAGTTTGATGAAATCGTAGAAATATCCAAAATAGAAGATGTTTGCTATATTTGAAGAGATGGGAATAGGCAATTTTCTATCGTTTCGGTAAAATAAGAATCGACTAGTTTTGATATTCCAGAATCGAATACTCTACTTCCGAAAACGTCATTCCTTCTTATCTAAATGGGGTTAACAAAGACTCGATCCGAAAAAAGGAGTTAGCATATGAAGCAGTATGATTTTACAAGTGGAAATATTATGAAGCAGCTGGTGATGTTTTCGACACCGATTCTGCTGACTAATTTTCTGCAAACCTCTTTTCAATTAATCGATAGCTTATGGGTTGGCAATTTGCTCGGTTCTAACGCTTTAGGAGCTGTTGCCGTTTCTGGAACGGTGATTTTTACCGTCTTGTCATTTATTATCGGTATTAATAATGCTACATTAACCATATTATCCCAGCTGAAAGGGAAAAATGACGAGATCGGCCTAAAACGATATGTGAATGCTTTTGTTGTGATATTAACGTTTATTTCTCTTACACTCGGGGCGATGGGAATGATGTTAGCCGTTCCCATTTTGAAGTTTCTTGGAACTCCGTCGACGATGGTTCCTGAAGCGAAAAGCTATTTAGAAATCAATTTTGCCGGAATTTTGTTTTTATTTGGTTATAATTTTATCGGAACAGTGTTTCGTGCTCTAGGCGACAGCCGGACGCCGATTCGATTTGTTTTCTTTGCCGTAGTGCTGAACGCTGTGTTAGATCCACTTTTTATTGAAGTGTGGGGACTTGGTTTAAATGGAGCGGCTTATGCAACGATTCTTTCCCAAGGAGTTTCATTTCTATACGGATTGTACTACAGTTTACGGAAACATCTGATTCCCTTTTCAGTTCCGAGATGGCCTCATAGAAAAGAAGTTTCCATGATTTTAAAACTCGGGATACCGGCCGGGCTGCAAATGATGGTGATTTCAGCAGGAACGGCTGCTATTATGAGTGTCGTCACTTCCTTTGGGGGACATGTTGTCGCTGGGTTCGGCGCTGCTCAACGGATTGACAGTCTTTTGATGCTGCCGGCACAGGCGCTGGGAACGGCTGTCAACAGCATGGCCGGACAAAACATTGGAGCCAATCAATGGACTCGCGTTCGTCAAATCGCTGTAAACGGAGTCCTCTATAATATTTCCATTATGTTGGTCATCGCGTTTTTCGTTGCTTTGCTTGCAGACAGAATCGTCAAGCTATTCATCCAGCAGCCTGAATCATCCGTCTCGTTTGGAGCTGAATATTTAGGAATCATCGCATTTTTCTATCCGTTTTTGGGAATTAATTTTATTTTAAACGGAATTGTGCGGGCTTCAGGTGCGATGTTTCAAGTGCTGGTTCTCAATATCGTATCTTTATGGATTCTCCGATATCCTTTAACAGAATTGTCGGCTTCTTACATAGGCGAAAAGGGAATTGCTTTTGGAATGGGAGCCAGTTTTGTTATAAGCAGCATCATCGCTTTCCTTTATTATCGTTATGGAACATGGAGGAAAAAACAATTATTTACGGAAAGAGAATAAAATGGAGTAATACAGAAGCAGAATCACGATTCCTAAGTGATTTTGAATCAATATCTTGAACGATTGCTTGAAACACGATATGATGAAAGTAATGAAAATCATTCGGAGAAATGCAATACTTTAAAGTGATCGGAAACCTATTTCGTGAAAACGACATCATTTAAAAACGTCATAGTTCTATTTGTGGAATAGGCTTATTGAGGAGATTCTCGGTTTCATTGCATGAGAAGCGCTGCCTCCTATCCATCATTGGATCAGGAGGGTTTTTTGTGCCGGCAAATGGATGTTCGAATGATGATGAAACCGTTCAACTTAATAAAACGTCGAAAGAAAATGATGAAAAGCGGCATTTTGATTTTGGGATTCAGCGTTCTGAAACTGTTGATTCAGCGGCTCTTCGCACCTAAGAAAAAGGGAGTTTGTTAACCCGATATATATTGCAAGTTTGTCACTGGTACGTTGTGGTCGAAAGCATGAGTGATAATATAGGACCAAAAGCTTGGTGTTTCCGGGTACGTGTTGTTTCGAAATAGAGGGTAGGGGGGACATAAATTAGCTTAACCTCTTGTTTTGTTTAACAGGATTTAGTGGAAGGTGAAACGTATGGACGTGAAACGATTTTTAAAAGGATTGGGCGATCGGAAACCTGCCATAATGGGTAGCGAACATTTTTCAAAATTTGCTGTTTTTTTACCGCTGCTTAAAATGAATAATGAATATCATCTTTTATTTGAAGTGCGCTCCATGCAGCTGAGGCATCAGCCGGGCGAAATTTGTTTTCCGGGAGGAAGAATGGAGCCTGATGATCGAACGGCGAAAGAGACGGCTATGAGAGAAACGTCAGAAGAGTTGGGAATACCCATCACTTCCTTATCGGAAGTGTATCCCTTGGATTACGTTATACCCGGTTTTGGGAAAAGGATCATATATCCGTATGTGGGTCTTATTGAACAGGGCACGGAAATCCGGCCAAATCCTCAAGAAGTTGAAACTATATTTACAGTACCGCTCTCGTATCTTCAATCTGTGGAGCCTGAGTGTTATAAAATCAATTTTAAAATAGCTCCTGAAAAAAATTTCCCATTACATTTGATCCCCGGCGGAAAAAATTATAATTGGCAAATCAAACAAATGGATGAGTACTTTTACTACTACAAAGACTATGTGATTTGGGGATTGACAGCCAGTATATTGAAACATTTTTTGGATTTGACTGCGAAATCAGCCAAAGAACAAGATCGTTTTACAGAATAGTCGCCAATCAAGACAAGGGGAACAATTCGTTTGTTGCTCCTTACATTACTATTGGATATTACAGATTAAAGAAGCGGAAACTTAAGGGTTCTTATTTCAGGAAAGCTTTTCATTTTATCATCACGATTATTTCGTTATGAATATTTTTTGTAATCAGGATTTTAAAACCCCTGCCTTTGTGATCAGGCAGGGGAAAATCATATAAATATACTCAAATACAATATGGATAATCGATTCATGATACCATACCGGTTGAACAGCAGATCCGTAAGACAAAAACACTCCATTGCAGTATGAAGTTTTATATTATCGTTATTGTTCCTGAGTGATTTTAAATGTTGCCATACGCTCTTGCAGACTGAGTGCTAGTTCGGATAGAGAAGCGGCTGCTGCTGAAATTTCTTCCATTGAGGCCAGTTGTTCTTCCGTTGAAGCCACGACTGTTTGTGAATGGCTGGATGTCTGTTTAGAGGCGGAAGCTAGTTCAAACATCGCGTCTGAAATCATTTGGATTTTTCCAGACATTTCTTGGATATTTGCAGACAGCGATTGAAGTTCGGATTCGATATCCGTAACCGAATGGACAATTTCTTCAAAGTTTTCCTTCGTATTTTTTACGATGCCTAATCCGTTTTGAACATCGTCCTTGACTCGTTCAATGGAATCAGTGGAACGAGCCATTTCCTCTTGGATTTCTTTTATGAGACCCGCAATTTGCTTAGAAGATTCTTGAGATTGTACTGCGAGTTTTCTTACTTCCTCCGCTACAACCGCAAAACCTTTCCCGTGTTCTCCCGCTCTGGCTGCTTCAATTGCGGCATTTAGCGCCAACAAATTGGTTTGATCCGCTATATCCGAAATAACCTTTGTGATCATGTCGATTTCCCGTGATTTATGACCAAGCATTTTAATAGCTTCGCCACTTTCTTGAACGGATTTATGGATTTCATTCATTTGTTTAGAAGTCTGCTGTACGTATAACCCGCCTTGTCTTGCTTTTTCTTTTGCGTCTATTCCTTTTTCCGCCATTTTTTCCGAGTTCATTGATACGTTTTGGATGGCTTTCGACATTGTCTCAATGGCTTTTTCGCTTTTTTCCACACTCATGGTTTGATTTTCGACTGCCTGGGATACTTCCTGTATGGTTTCCGTGATTTGTTCAGCGGTGCTGCTGGTTTGTTCTGCACTGGCTGTTAACTGTTGAGAGGAGGCAGCTACTTGTTCAGACGTTTCCAGTACATGTTGGATCATGATTCGTAAATTTTCTTTCATATCATTATAGCTTTTGGACAATTGTCCTAATTCATCACGGGAAGAATCGTGGACTGAAACCGTAAAGTCTCCTTTTCCTGAATGCTCCAGTGCTTCCGCTAAAACATGCAAACGTTTTTTCAGTGAGTTTGTAAACCAGAACGCAACCGTCAGAGATAGGAGAACGGCAACGATTAAAACAACGGAAAAGACGATAAGAAATGAATGAATGGTGCGATCGATGATGCTTTGATCAGCTCCTACATATAAAATGCCGATAATCTTTCCATTTTTATCATGCAGCGGCATATAAGCGGTTTGGTGCATTTTCCCTGCAACGTTTGCTTCCCCGTAGTAATTTCGTCCTTCTTTAAGAACGGTCCGTTCTACAACGGGCGAAACTTTTGTTCCGATGACTCGTTGTCCTTGTTTCCAAACATTTGTGGCAACCCGGGTATCTCCCTGGAAAATGGTAATGGTATCATTTGTGTCCTTTCCTATTTGATCCACGATTTTTTCATTATTATTCATTAAAGTGGACCCTTTGTACAATTTTCCATTTTTAATGGCCCAATCGCCTTCGTATTTAGAATCAATATAGTGATAGCTTAAACGTAAATCACTTTTGGCTTTATGAATCGCAAAATCTTTAATGCTGGTAGAAACTTTTTCCATAGCTGCAATACAAACGGTAAACGAAATAAAAAGAATAATGCTTATGACTAGTACATTAATTTTTGCATTTAACTTCAACATTCTTCACCTTCATATTCCTGTTATCTTTTGATTATATTTTTAAGCAACGATATTTCTGCCGAATAATGGCTGGCATGTATGTAAGGATGGGAGGGGACGTTCACAGCGATGAAAGCGATCGGAAAATCAGTTCAAAAATTCGGGCAAAAACGAAAAAAGAATAGAACAGCACAAAGGCGAATGGAACGTCCTTTCTCCGCACCAAATCGAAAAAAGGCTGAGCAGAAAATAGGGGCTATTCCGCTCAGCCTCTTTTTATAAATAAGAGGGATGGATGTCATCCATTTTCTTTTAATCCTTGCCCCATTCCTTTTAGAAAGTGGAGCCCAAAGCCAATCGCACGATTAATATCCGGATCGTTCAGGACTTTCAATAAATCTCGGAATTTTACTTTATCGCCGTTTTGCAGATGATGATTTCCTTCCTTTATACCGTTCGTGATGCTATTCATTAGTTTTGCGGTGAAGTCGGGATCTATATTGGAAACGGCACCTGCTGCACCCATTAAGTTGTTGATCAAATTGGTTACCGGTTCACGTGACACCTGACCAAGAGCAATTTTGGCGATTTTTTCCCGCGCTTGAAGCATAGCATTTGCGGCTTCCAGCAATCCTGCTTGATTCAATTCGCCGATTATCTTAAGCAAATTCGTCAAATCATCATCATGATCTGCCAGAAGGGATTTCAGTTCATCCAACTTTTGCTGGATTTGCTCTTCTTTCGTCATTTCCTTTTTGCGAATAAAGGTAATGGGTTCCGCCATTTTTAGAATTCCTCCTTTCTATTAATCTGTTAATTGAACGAAATCACGCCGCTTCCACTTGCGATATACCTCTACACCATTTTGTGGATGGCGCTTTTTGTTGCGTGGATTGGTTTTCGGTAGCGGACTCTTCCCATCTACATCCAATACTTCCAACCGTACTTTCGCTTGTTTATATGCTGGTGTATGGGTACGACCGTCGACCGCTGTCCCTGTTAAAAAGTTAATGGCTGACTCTTTTGACGTTGAGTTCATAGGCAAGAAGAGCTCATTGCCTTTTACTCGGTCGGTAACCAGTGCAGGCAATTTCAACGCTCCAAATGGAGAAACTAAACGAACTATTGATCCGTCCTTAATTCCTCGCTCTTTTGCTAATTCAGGCGATACTTCCACGAAGACATCCGGCACTTTAGAACGGATACCTTTGGATCGATTGGTCAAGTTTCCTTCATGGAAATGTTCTAAAAGCCGACCGTTGTTGATGTGAAGATCGTATTCTTCAGGAAACTCAACGGGAGGAACCCAATCAGACAAGGCAAAACGCGCTTTTTTATCAGGAAAGTTAAAACCGTCAACGTAAAGAAGCGGAGTATTTTTGCCGTCAAGGCTTCCCCATAAAAAGCTGTTCCAGCCTTCCAGAACTTCATAGCTTGCACCGGAGAAGAGCGGAGACAAACTAGCCATTTCTGCAAAAATTTCGCTTGGGTGACTGTAATTCCAACCGGCTCCTAGACGATTGGCAATTTCTTGAATAATCCACCAATCCGGTTTGGAGTCTCCCAGTGTAGGAAGTGCTTGATATAATCTTTGAACACGACGTTCAGTATTGGTAAACGTTCCATCTTTTTCAAGAGAAGGAGCTCCCGGCAAAACAACGTCCGCATATTGAGCCGTTCTTGAAAGAAAGATATCTTGAACAACTAAGAAATCAAGCTTTGAAAGCATTTCATGAACATAATTGGCGTTGGAGTCGACAAGAGCCATGTCTTCGCCAACAATGTACATGCCTTTCAATTTGCCTTCTTCGATTGCATGAAGCATTTGGATATTGTCAAGTCCTGGTTTACCATCAATTTTAACGCCGTACGCTTTTTCAAACTTTGCACGAGCCACATCATCGGTAATATGTTGATATCCAGGCAGCCAGCCAGGAAGGCTTCCCATATCGCAAGCTCCTTGAACATTGTTATGACCGCGGAGAGGATAGGCGCCGGCACCAGGACGGCGGTAGTTTCCGGTGGCGAGCAACAAATTGGAGATGGCTGCAGACGTTTCAGAACCTCCTACGTTTTGGGTAACTCCCATACCCCATAAAATACAAGTACCGTCCGCTTCATGAATCATTTGTGCCACTTGAATGAGCGTTTCTTTTGAAATGCCTGTGATTTCTTCTGCGTATTCAAGCGTATATTTTTCAAGCAGTTCTTTAAATTCATCAAAATATTTAACGTTTTCATCAATAAACGCTTGGTCATGCCAACCTTGATCAATGATATATTTCGTAACGGCCATCAACCATACTTGGTCTGTGCCTTGTTTTGGACTGATAAAAATGTCTGCGCGTTCTGCCATTTCATTTTTACGGAGATCAGCTACAATCAGCTTTTGTCCGTGGAGCTTATGAGCACGTTTTACGCGAGTCGCAAGCACCGGATGCCCTTCTGCTGGGTTGGCTCCGACAATAATAACAAGTCCTGCTTTTGCAATGTCTTTAATCGTTCCAGAGTCGCCTCCCATCCCAACAGTTTTGAACAAACCGTCTGTTGCAGGGGATTGACAGTAGCGGGAACAGTTATCCACATTGTTTGTTTCAAATACTTGCCGGGCCAATTTTTGCATGAGATAGTTTTCTTCATTAGTGGTTTTGGAAGATGAGATGAAACCTAAAGCTCCTGAACCATATTGTTGTTTGATCGATCCCAGTCGGCTTGCTACTAAATCAAGAGCTTCTTCCCAAGTGGATTCCACAAATTCACCGTTTTTACGGATTAATGGTTTGGTCAACCGATCTTCGGAGTTGACAAAATCCCAGCCGAATTTTCCTTTTACACATGTAGAAATGGCGTTGACAGGAGCATTGTGACTAGGCTGTACTTTTAAAATTTTGCGTCCTTTCGTCCAGACTTCAAACGTACAACCGACACCGCAGAAAGTACAAACCGTTTTCGTTTTTTTCGTTCGGGTTTCCCGCATAGCGGCTTCTACTTCAGAAATAGCGAAAATACCACTGTATCCAGGTTCCACTTCTTTCACAAGATCGATCATGGGCTCCAACATGTCTTCTTTCAACCCCGTCATAAATCCAGCTTCGCCCAGCATGGATTTTTCCATTAAGGCGTTGCAAGGGCAGATGGTAACACATTGGCCGCAGCCGACGCACGATGATTCATTGATCGGTACGCCGTCATCCCAAATGACTCGTGGACGTTCAGCTTCCCAGTCGATGGAGAGTGTTTCATTCACTTGAAGGTTTTGACAGACCTCTACGCATTGACCGCAAGCAATACATTGATTAGGGTCATAACGATAAAACGGGTGGGACATATCTACTTCGGATTTATCCACTTTTGGTCGGTACGGATATTTTTGATGCTCAATTCCCATTAGTTCGGCCGTATTATGCAGTTTGCAGTTTCCGTTATTGTTATCACAAACTGTGCAGTATAACAAGTGATTTTCTAAAAGACGGTCCATTGCTTCAGTTTGCGCCTCTTTGGCACGATTGGATGATAGTTCAATATTCATGCCGTCCACAGCAGGTGTCGAGCAAGAACGTACAAGCTTTCCATCCGCTTCGACGATACATGTGTCGCACGTTTGAATAGGATCCACTTCCGGTACATAGCATATTTGAGGATGTTCAATCCCGTTGGCATTGATGATTTCTAATATGGTTGATCCCGGATCGGCCTCAAATATCTGACCGTTAATCGTGACGTGGATCATTTGATTATCCATCTTGTTACCTCCTTTTTTCAAACACAAAAAAATCCACCATGAAAAGCAACGCCTACTGACAGGCCGCTTTCATGGTGGATTAGTTTATTAGCAGAACTTGCTAACAAACCATCCATTGATATGTGAGTCGATAGAATCATAACAGACCTTGTTATGATTCCATCTTTAAATTCAACTGTTATTATAGTGCTAAATTGAAAAATAGACAATACTTTACAATGAAACTTCCATTTTCTAATTCTTTTTCCAAGCTAGCTTTTCTTTTTAAAAGGGATGTTTTATGATAGGACATGTAAAATTTATGGAATTTCATGAAAGAAGGGGAAGGGATGTCTAAAAAGATACACGAATTCAATGATATTATCCGCAAACTTCGTAAAGAGCTGTTTGGGAAAGGGCCGGAGAGAATTCATACGGTGTTTGTGGAGAATATGGCGGTCTCCACATTGTACGGCAATTTGACGCCAACGGAAAAATTTATCGCCAACACGCAGGAAGGAAAAGAAATGGTCCATACGGCGAGGACAAGAATGATTCAGGAATTATATTCGATTCATCCTCCTGATGGTATGGAAGAAGTGATAGGAGCTAAGCTTTTGTACTTATTTTCTGATATCAAAGTGGAAGAGGATATAGCAGTTTCGGTTTTTATTTTTGATCAAAACATTACTTGAAAAAAGGAGGCTCGGATCATGAAGCCGATCGAAGTGAGCCGAAACATTTTTCGTTTTGAGAACGGTTGTGTAGAAGAAAAAGAAGACAAAGTCGTAACAGAATTCCCGGTGACAGTGAAAGTAAACGGACAAGAATTCGTGACGATGGTATGCACTCCGGAATTTATAGAAGATATGGTTATAGGATTTTTAGCTTCAGAAGGGGTGATACGTCGATATGAGGATATCCAAGATATATGGGTGCAGGAGAAAGAAGGATTTGTCCATGTCCAGACGGAGAATATCAACCCTTATTACCGGAATTTTCAAAACAAGCGATATATCACTTCATGCTGCGGAGTGAGCAGACAAGGTTTCGTATTCGTCAACGATGCTTTAACGGCCAAAAAAATGAAGGATATTCGAGTCAAAGTGTCCATAGACGATTGTTTTCGATTGATGAATACCATGCAGGAATCAGCTGAAACGTTTCGCGAAACCGGCGGCGTTCATAATGCGGCGCTATGTGATGTTCATCAAATAATATTAAGTCGAATGGACATCGGGCGCCACAATGCGTTGGATAAAATATATGGCTATTGCCTAAAACATAGTATTCCAATAGGAGATAAAATTATCGTATTTAGCGGACGGATTTCTTCGGAAATCTTGCTTAAAGTAGCGAAAATTGGCTGCGAAGTCATTTTATCCAAATCAGCACCTACGGAATTGGCTCTTCAGCTAGCGGAGGATTTGGGAATTACGGCAGTCGGTTTTATTCGCAATCGTTCGCTTAATGTCTATACCCATCCGGAACGCATCATCGATCTGGAAAAATAGGCATATCGATTTCATTCCGTGTAAGTTTCGAGAGACAGGACGGGGAGGTCGGCTTTTGACTCTCATTTTCAAAAGAGTTTGCATGCTGCCATCTGTTTTGTTATAATTACCATCGTTTTCATGAACCATAAAAATATAGGTAAATATGGATATGGTGTACATGTTTTGTAGATTATCAAATTCATAGAAAATATCTTGTCTTGGTATGGTAAAGGAAGCAGCCATCTTGCCCTTTGCATGGGGTGAAGGGTTGTGTGGTTGTTGATATTTTTTGAAGAAAGGGATGATGGGGATGGCGTTTTACAAGCCGGACAAAATTGCAAGTATCGCGATCGATGCAGGGGTGAAAAAAACACAGCTGCCTCTATCCTCAATTCTCATTTTGGGGTTTTTTGGAGGAGCCTTTATTGCGCTTGGTTTTTTGCTTGATATTCGAGTGAGCGGGAATCTGCCGCCGGAATGGGGAAGTTTTGGCAATTTGCTGGGGGCTGCGGTTTTCCCGTTGGGACTGATTTTAGTATTATTGGCTGGTTCAGAATTAGTGACAGGTAATATCATGTCAGTAGCCATGGCTTTTTATGCAGGAAAAGTCACCTTGTCAAAACTGTTGGTCAACTGGATTGTCATTACCATTACCAATTTTATTGGAGCCATTTTTGTTGCATATTTCTTTGGCCATGTTGTAGGACTTACAGAAACGGGATCGTTTTTGACTAAAACGGTAGCCATTGCACAAGGAAAACTCGACGAATCGTTCTGGCAAACACTCGTATCTGGAATTGGCTGTAATTGGCTTGTTTGTTTAGCCGTTTGGCTTTCTTACGGAGCTGACGATTTTATCGGAAAAATCATCGGCATTTGGTTCCCGATTATGGGCTTTGTTGCTATTGGCTTTCAACACGTTGTGGCCAATATGTTTGTGATTCCTGCTGCCATTTTTGCGGGACATTTTTCATGGGCTGATTTTATTAGTAATGTTATTCCCACTTTTATCGGCAATGTGATTGGAGGAGCGGTTTTTGTAGGACTTGCTTATTTTCTTGCCTATCATAAACAAAGCCAGCTGTGGGAGAAGAATGATTCAAAAGGGCAGGCTTCATAGTCATGCCCTTTTTGCTTTCTTCAACACAAGTGATGGAAAATTCTTCTTTTACCTTCCAAACGACTTCTTTCTCGTACTTTGACTGCCAATTTTCTTCTTCATACTTTATTCTTCATGCGAAATTTTCACTGCGATGTTTCTCGCTATTGGTGTTCATAAAAATTAGCGAAAGATCATCGTTCCTCGCCTTAAAAGACATTGGACGTTTTTTTGAAATTGGTCAAAAGGCGACATAATCTTTTGTGCTCCATTTTTGAATCGTCAACTTTTGGACCATTCAAAAGGAGATAGTCAAATAATTCTTTCAGAAGATGTATGTATTTGCGAAAAATATGGTATGAGGCATTTCTTGCTGTTTGTTCAAACATTTTCCCGCCTAAGTCGTCATCATTCACCCAATCAAGCAATATGATAAAGAGGAAGAAACGGAGGTGGTCATATGGCCGTAGTGAAAGCGAGAGAATCAGACATCGCCCTTTTAGCAAGATTGATGAGAGCCGAGGCTGAAGGAGAAGGGACACTTGGTATGCTGCTCGTTGGGAATGTCGGCATTAATCGCGTCAGGGCCAATTGTTCAGATTTTGTAGGGATCCGAACCATTCCGCAAATGATATTTCAACCACATGCATTTGAAGCCGTGTTATATGGATATTTTTATCAAAGAGCAAGAGAAAATGAAAAACGATTAGCGAGAAGAGTGGTAAATGGCGAACGGTATTGGCCGGCCAAATACAGTTTATGGTATTTTAGGCCACAGGGAGACTGCCCTGATCGTTGGTACAATCAGCCTTTTGTAGGTCGGTACAAACTACACTGTTTTTATGAACCAACAGCAGAAACATGCGTCAATGTTTATACAACCTTTTAATTCGTCTGGGAGAAAAAACTTCTCATTGAAAAAACCGTCCTTTCTTAGGACGGCTTCAGAGTGTAGACAAAAGGCATCCGAATGTGCGCTTTCGGATGCCTTTTGTCACTTTTATGCTTTCAAATGTTTGGAATAGACCCCTCCAGGGGTCTATTTTATGTTATTGCTGGACTTTTCCATGTCCAGCAAGCCATCTTTTTCAAATTCATTGCAGCAAAAGTTAGCATCGCCTGCATGGACAATTTTTTTAGACCTCTTAAGGTTGTCCAACGCATACCATGCTTTTCCTTTGCATCAGCAAAAACACGTTCAATGGTTTCTTTCCGTCTTGCATAAATGCTCTTATTCTCTTGTGTATGCCGAAGATGATCAGCTTCCTCTAAATAAAATTCCCATACATGTCGCTGAATCAGTTTTTTATGCTCCTTACTTTGGGTGCACTTCGAAAGGAATGGACAATCTTTACACTGGACTGGATCAGAAAAATATTGACGATAGCCTTCCTTCGTCGTAGTTGCATATTTTAACACTTGTCCTTGCGGACAAAGATAACAATCGTAGTATTCATCGTAAACATACTCATGTTTTTTGAAATAACCATCCTTTGTACGAGGGCGAGTATAAGGTAAAGCAGGGGTCATATCATTTTCAAATATGTATTGGGCAACGGCGGGAGTTTTATATCCAGCGTCAGCAGCAACTACAACCGGTTTTCCATGTTTTTCTATGACTTTTTCAAGAAGTGGCTCCAATACGGAACTGTCATGAATATTCCCTGGCGTTACAATAGCCCCCAAAACAAAGCCATTTCGATCCGCAGCAGCATGGAATGAGTAAGCAAACTGTTTTGTTCGCTCGTCTTTTACGTAGTAACCACTTTCCGGATCAGTGGTACTTTCTTTTATTTCTTTATATTCTTCTTTCCCAAATTTATCTGGAGGAAATGGCTTTTTTCCATGTGCTTCTCGATCAGCATTTATCTCATCTTGTAGACGTGCTTGATAGGCTTTCGTTTCTTTTCGAACCACTTTCTTCTCAAATTTATGCTTATTCGCACTCGCTTTGACATGAGTAGAATCAATAAAGACATGCTCACTGCTTATCAGCTTCTTATCTGCAGCTTCTTTCAAAATGCGATAGAATATCTGTTCAAATAAGTCTGTATCCTTAAAGCGTCGCTCGTAGTTTTTCCCAAACGTTGAAAAGTGAGGTACCTTATCATAAAAACCAAATCCAAGAAACCAACGGTAAGCCAGATTCGTTTCGATTTCCTCTATAGTTTTTCGCATGGAACGAATACCGAAGGTATATTGGATGAAAGCCATTTTAATCAATACAACTGGATCAATACTTGGTCGACCTCTTTCCGATGAATACATGTCTTGAACAAGCGAATAGATAAATGAAAAATCAATAGCAGCGTCGATTTTACGAACCAAATGATCTGCAGGTACAAGTTGGTCTAAAGCTATCATTTCTATTTGATCACGATTCATCTGTGTATTTTTTGTTAGCACTTCATCCACCTCAATTCATTACGGTATCTTAATTATACAAAAAAAGACTGTCGGCAAATCCGGTTTTTTCGGATTTGTCGACAGTCTGAAACCGTCCTTTCTTAGGACGGCTTTTTTCGTTGTGATGGACAAAAATGGAGAATCTTTGGTTGAAACACAATATTCTTTCAAATGGCATTGATTTAATGGATTTGGTCTATTTGTATGAAACGAATGAAAGTAACTTGTTTTTTCCGCATAGTGAAACATTTAAGATGAATTCAGGCCAGCAAAGTCTTATTGGGTGTTTATCAACTATTTTCGTAGTATAGTATAAGAAACGATGCATTTACAAGTAAGGAGAAGAGGATCAGCAAATGAGACTTGTATCGTGGAATGTCAACGGCCTTCGGGCTTGTGTACGCAAGGGATTTCTCGATTATTTTCAAGAAGTGGATGCAGATATCTTTTGTGTTCAAGAGACGAAATTGCAATCCGGACAAATTGAATTGGATTTAAAAGGCTACCATCAATATTGGAATTATGCAGAGAAGAAGGGGTATTCCGGTACCGCTGTATTCACGAAAGAAGAGCCCTTATCCGTTCATTACGGACTGGGCGACGTTGAAAACGAGCCCGAAGGAAGAATAATAACATTGGAGTTTCCAAAGTTTTATTTGGTGAATGTGTACACCCCTAATTCACAAAGGGATCTGGCAAGGCTTCCTTATCGTTTGGAATGGGAAGATCGAATCCGAAGTTATCTCATCGATTTAGATAAGGACAAGCCTGTTCTTTTATGCGGGGATCTCAATGTCGCTCACCAAGAAATCGATTTAAGGAATCCGAAATCCAATCAAGGAAATTCAGGTTTTACAAAAGAAGAAAGGGCGAAAATGTCGGAATTGCTGAATGCGGGCTTTATCGATACGTTTCGATATTTTTATCCCGAAAAAGAAGGGGCTTATACATGGTGGTCCTATATCAATAAAGCAAGAGAGCGCAATATTGGCTGGCGAATCGACTATTTTATTGCATCCAACAGATTATCCAGTTTTTTAAAAACGGCTGATATTCACTCTCATGTGATGGGGAGCGATCATTGTCCGATTGTCTTGGAGATTGATTTCTCGAGATTATAAAAGGATGCAATGCAAGTACTGCATTTTGCAAAGGAAATAAAAGAACCGTAGAGAGAATGATAAATCGCGGCGATTCGGAGCTTGATGATTTGTCCCGTGTATTCATGCGTTTTGAAATTCGCCAAAAAAATATCCTAGGTGGATAGATTTATTCAAACCGTTCAATATCGGTTAGATTCAATTTTGACATTAGGAGGGGTCAAAGATGAATGAACGAGGCATTCGCCGTATTCAATCAGTAAACTTAAAACAAAACAGTCCCATCCATCAAAATGGATATGTATTAGAACCAGGAAATTGGAAAGAATATGATCCATTTTTGATGTTGATGGAAGATGTTTTCCAAAAAGGAGCTTTTGATTTTCATCCTCACCGCGGCATTGAAACAGTGACATATGTGATCGACGGAACATTAGAACATGAAGACAATCAAGCGGGTAAAGGAAAATTGGAAGCAGGAGATGTTCAATGGATGACGGCAGGAAGAGGGGTTATTCATAAAGAAGATCCGGCGCCTGGTTCCACCGTTCACAGCTTGCAGCTATGGATTAATTTGCCAAAAACAAAGAAAATGACTGAACCGCGTTATCAAAACTTGAAAAGAGAAAGCGTACCGGTACGGAAAGAGGAGGGGGCCGTCATACGTGTTTTTTCAGGCTCTTCTCAAGGTGTAAAAGCAAAAACCCTGAACCATGTGCCTATCACGATGGTAGAGATCGACTTGGAACCGAAAGCTAGCATAGTTCAGGATCTTCCGGGCAGCTATAACGGATTTCTTTATGTTTTGGAAGGAAGCGGATTTTTTGGCGTGGATGAAACGGAAGGCCGTGCCGGACAAGTGCTCTTTTTAACTAGGGATAACGAAGATTCAGATAGTATCATTAAAATAACAGCGAAAGAAAAGATGCGGGTGTTATTGTATGCCGGTGAACCGATCAATGAACCGGTGGTGGCGTACGGACCGTTTGTGATGACAACACAAGAAGAGATTCGCCAAGCAATATTGGATTTCCAAAACGGAAAATTTCATCAACAGTGATTTTTTCCGTCATCCGGCATTGAAAGAGTGAGGGAATGGTTGCATCATTTCCTCACCCCATGGCCTTATAAAGCAGATGAAAAAATGAACTTGGATGAGTGTTCACAAGAGGAAAGAGGTTTTTCATATTGCCCTTTCCTTTTTTTATTCTTATTCGATGATCCCTACTTCAACAGGTGACGGCCTTTAAGAAATGCTGTTCTCAGAAGAGAGGGGTGAACCAGTAGAAGTATGTTGATTGACCCATTCACGAGCGGTATTCGAAATAGTAGACCAGTTGGGGATTTCGTCGCTGTGTTGGGAAATCCAATCGAAGCAGAACTGTGGATCGATGTTGTGTTCCAAGCATTGAGATAAGAAAGACGAAATGTTCGCGTTATTACAATTTTGCCACGATCCGCATGTCGAACTCCAAATCTCTTCCATCGTTTTTTGGACAAAATGAGGAGTTGTCGTATTCGTTGAAAAATTTTCTTTTGCCAACTGAATTCCTCCCTTTTCACTAAAAATGCCTCTTTAGAAGTATATCCAAAGAACAATTAACCATGCGGAACTTATCCCCTTCTCCATATAGATCTTTCCGTTATCATATAAAAGAAGTTTCGGAATGGCGTCGTATGTATTAGATGGCAAAAAGATTGCAACAAGATCTGATGCATTGATAAAAAACGGTTTGAAGATACAAGATTAGAGATTCTCCTTTTGACCTATACTAGAACTGATGTGTCTCTTCTTTAAGATTCAAATGATAAAGCGGGTGACGAACATTGTCTTGTCAATCAAGCGAGGAGTTAAATGAATTATTATTGGAAGCGAAACATTATACAAAATACGGTACGGTAGCTGATTATATTCCCGCTTTAAAAAAAGCGAATCCTCATGACTTATCAGCCACTATATACTACCCCGACGGAACGTGCCTATCGGCAGGGGACATACAACAAAAAATGACATTGCAAAGCATTTCGAAAGTACTCACTCTTGCATTGGCACTGATGGATTGCGGGGAAGAATCCGTGTTTCATAAGGTCGGATATGAACCAACAGGAGATCCTTTCCATTCTATTTTAAAATTGGAAATAAACAACCCATCCAAACCTTTAAATCCGATGATTAATGCCGGGGCTTTAGCTGTGACTCATATGATTAAAGGAAAAAACATCGAAGAACGATTTCAACGCATTTTGCACTTTGTACATGAATTAACCGGAAATTCAAAAATTACTTATTCTCAAGAAGTGGCGAAATCGGAGTTTGAAACTTCTTTTATCAATCGTTCTCTTTGCTATTACATGAAGCAGGATGGAATTATCACAGAAGATGTGGAAGAACTGATCTGTCTTTATACAAAACAGTGCGCTATTGAATTAGATTGTTTTGACTTGGCCAGAATAGGGGTTGTTTTCGCGATGGACGGGGTAGAACCAATGACTGGAAAAAGACTCCTGCCGGCCGATATAGCGAGACTTTGCAAAACGTTTATGGTAACATGCGGTATGTATAACGCTTCCGGTGAATTTGCTTCTAAAGTAGGGATTCCGGCAAAAAGCGGGGTTTCGGGCGGAATTTTGGGAGCGGTGCCTAATCGATTGGGAATCGGAGTATTCGGCCCGGCTTTAGATCGTAAAGGAAACAGCATCGCGGGAGTGAAATTGTTGGAAATGCTGTCTAAGAAGTATTCTTGGAGTATGTTTTAACACTCTCCTATTCGCGTCATTTCGAGCAGATACTCAAAAAAGGAGAGAAACGGTCAAACAACCCGCTTTTCTTTTGTGATCGCAAAACGGCGAATTATTTAGAAACAGCAACATTTCACCTGTGATAAGTTTTTCGACCGAAAGATGGTTATAAATGAAATGAAAAGATAAAAGAAGGTTCGGTTCTTAAAGCAATTCCCCCTCTTCCGTCAAACAGAAAGAGAAAAAAGAAGAGGGGAAAACTCAAACGCAATGGTGGCGTTTTTATTTTTCTTCATGTTTGATAATTTGATATCCCCCGACAAATAGTATTACAACCGAGGCAATATACAACAAAGTCATAAGAGCAAAATACACGGTCATTCTCTCCTTTCCTCGAATTCCAATGATAAGGGCAACGAATGAAGGTTGAAAGGAGCAGCCATTCAAAGAAAAATGAAGAACTGCGCTATTGATTTGTAAATGTATGATTCCTTTTCTCACGTGTGGCTGTTATCCATCTAAAATTCGTTGCTTTGAATCGTTAAAGATCATCACCCATACTTAATAAGCAGGGGGACTTTTATTATTCCCGCTGTTTTTTGTTTTGAAAAACAATTAGTCAAAACATCTTGCTACTATTATTATATAAGACTTTCGTATTTTCACAATCACTATGTTGCAAAATCCATCAAATTGAAACAATTTTGTCGGTCTTCAGTTCCATTATGGGTAAAAGATTTGCCAGAAAAGATTCAAGCCGTTGACATTTTGAAATCATTTATTTCTGTCGAAACTCTTCCTGTTTGTTTACGATTTTCAGCCGATGGATTTTGTATTTACATTGGGGATGGCAAATAATAAACTTAATATAAAGAAAAGTCAGTATATTCCTAAAGAAAGAAGGTTTATCATGATGTGGCATGAAACGGAAGTGACGAAAAGATTATCGTTAAAGTATCCCATCATTCAAGCCGGGATGGCTGGCGGAATTACCACGCCTGAACTGGTTGCGGCTGTATCGAATGCAGGAGGTTTGGGGATGATCGGGGCCGGTTATATGACTCCGAAAGATTTGGAATTATCCATTCAAAAAGTAAAGGAGTGGACTGACCAACCATTTGGGGTGAATTTGTTCGTCCCTGAAAATCCGGTTGTTGTTCAAGAGGAAATAGAAAGAGCAAATCAATTGTTGGAACCCATTCGCCAAAAGTTGGGGATCGAAAAGAAAAAAGAAGATCCGATACTGAACAACTCCACTTTTGAAGAACAGATTCAAATTGTTATAAAAAACAAAATTCCCGTCGCAAGCTTTACATTTGGCATCCCGCCGAGAAATGTGATCGAGCAATTAAAACAAAACGATATTGTGGTAATCGGAACGGCTACAACCGTAAACGAAGCCATACAAAATGAAGACGCCGGGATGGATATGATTGTCGTCCAAGGAAGTGAAGCGGGTGGACATAGAGGAAGTTTTGCGGAATCATTTGACCAAGCGATGATTGGAACCATAGCGTTAATACCGCAAGTATCCGATCGGGTGAAGATTCCGGTGATCGCGGCCGGCGGGATTATGGACGGGAGAGGTGTGCTGGCATCGCTAATATTAGGAGCGCAAGCCGTTCAGATGGGAACAGCTTTTGTGACCTGCAAGGAAAGCGGAGCTCATGAACTGCACAAAAAAGCGATTTTAAACAGCAGCGAAGAGCAAACAGCGATCACGTCGGCCTTCAGTGGCAAGCCGGCAAGAGGAGTGAACAATGAATTTATAAGGATGATGAAAGACTATGAGAGGGAATTGCCGCCGTATCCTATTCAAAATAACCTCACCCAAACCATTCGTAAAGAAGCAGCCAAGCAAGGAAAAAGAGAATGGATGTCACTCTGGTGTGGACAAAATCCACGTCTTAGCCAACATGTAACGGCAGCAGAATTGATCCATTCGGTGGTCGATCAAGTAGAAAAAAGCCTTAAATCAATAGAGTTCCAAAAAGTAAACAGTGAAAAATAGTTTTCGTATTTTTGTTTTCAAAGCATCTGAATCCAATATGTGATGAATAGGCCTGATGGTGAAATTGGCGTTATTACGTTATGAAGCCGGTTGTTTGATTCGTTATATCCGAGATTATCATGACTACATGTTGCACAAGCTTGCCTCAAACTTTCACCGCAAAGAGGATGACGAGAGAGCGGATGATGAAGCTTGTGCAACCTCAGTAGCAATGAAGGAAATACCTGCCCCAAGTCACGCACGGTTCGATGACTTTCTCTTTCCTGTATGCCATCCAATCCATTCTATATTTATTGAGTTGATTACCTTAACGTATCGATTCATTTTCGTCATCATGGAAGAATCGATCAATATTTATCAATCACAGTCTTCCCGGCTAGGATATATCACGATACGACAAGGGATGAAATCTCTTGTACTGTTGATTTCTGTCCTGTTTTTAAAAGTGTTTGAACGGACGAAACAATTATCCATTGCCATGAATTCCAGAGGCTACGGGGATGAAATTTTGTTTTTTGATCCATCTTATCGTTATTCCCTTGTCAATTGGTTTATCATTTTACTTATATTGGCAGGAATGGCCTTTATCTATGTACAGTTTGGAGGAATTTTATAATGCAGCCAATTCTTTTTGACATCGAAAATTTAACTCATTGTTATGCGGATGGCACTATCGCTTTAAGAAACCTCTCCATTACGGTTAAGCAGGGAAAGAAAATAGCCATATTAGGCAATAACGGAGCCGGGAAATCTACATTGCTGCTGCATTTGAATGGTATTCTGCAGCCGACAAACGGAACCATTCGTTTTAAAGGCAAAGAAGTGAAATATGATCGAAAATCGCTTCTTTCATTACGCAAGCATGTGGGAATTGTCTTTCAAGATCCGGATTCTCAATTGTTCTCGGCTAATGTCATTCAAGATATTGCTTTTGGCCCGCAAAATTTGGGTCTGCCAAAGGAAGAAGTGTCGCGAAAAGTGGAATGGGCCATGGAGCAGACAGAAACGACAGAATTTAGCGATAAGCCGACCCATTTTTTAAGCTTAGGACAAAAAAAACGTGTCGCCATAGCAGGGGTGCTCGCCATGGATCCTGAAATCATCATTCTAGATGAACCTACAGCAGGACTCGATTCTTATTTTTCAAAACAAATCATGAAGGTATTAGATCACATCCAAAAACAGGGAAAAACCATTATTTTGTCTACCCATGATGTGAATCTAGCCTACCAGTGGGCTGATGAAATTATCATCATGCATGATGGAGAAATCTTGTGTTATGGCGATCCGGTCACCGTATTTGAACAAGCTCATTTGATAAGAAAAGCTCATTTAGATGCACCATGGGTTATGGAAACCTTCCAATTTCTCGTACAAGAAAAATTTTTTTCTGCAAATGAAGCGATCCCTCAAATCAAAGAAGAATTGTTTCAAAAGATTAGCTCTATAAAAAGCTCTATAAAAAGTTGGAATTCAGGCAAAATTTCCGGATGAAAAAACTCACGCCCTTTATATGGGAATTAGTCAGAATCAACGAATGGCTTATGTTTACTTTGAAAAGTACTGCGAAGAATCCGGAGTAAAAACTGTTCAGAGAAGAGGGTGAGATCGGGAGGCGTTTTCAATTATGTTGAAATAGGATAAAACATCATTGTTGTCCCTAGTGCGGGAAAGAAACGAAGTGTGTTTATAACTATTGATGACAGATCGCAAAACGTCTCAAGTTGGTTTAGAATATCGATCAAAAAAGGTCGATATGTTTGTACAAGCGATAATGGTTCCCGGAAACAATCTCGATTATGCTAGATACCATATCAACGAACATCGATTGAGCGGAATACGGTTGATCATTTGATCCAAAGCAAGTTAAACCACTGCCACTTTTTATGAGTATAAATGAAAGAAGGTATCAAACCATCATGATTAATGAGAAGGCGCAACAACCGTCAGAAACTCTAACGAAGAACGGCTTCGTATGAAATAGGTGTTCATATTGGACAAAGGAGTCGACAGACATCATTTATCTTGCAAGAAAAAGAAACTTCCATTTCCTCAAAAATATTGAAGACGAATCAAAATCCTTCTCATAAAGTGCTTCTACCCGTTCATTCTCCTGGTCAGTTTATTAAACAAGACCATAACAATCTGTAAACTTATGCACCCGTGTAATATCCTTTCGCAATGTGCTTATAGGTTCCAACCTTTTTACCGTTTTAGAAAGAAATTGATCTATTAAAGGATTTTAACGGGAAAGTAAAGATTTTCCATGCTTGTTTAGATAAGTATCAAATAATGACGAATACAAGGTGAAACGTACCACAATTTACTGAATAAGTGTGGTAAAATGAACTTGATAAATGGGGATCATTTGTAGATGGCCAACACTTTTCATCTTTCGAGTGAAGTGTCTATTTATTCATTGGGATTGTTTTTTCCGATGGAATCAACTTAAAGGGGAAACTCGTATATAATGAATTAAGTAGACATTTAAAGAAATAAATTTGATAAACAGAATTATGGCTTAAAGGAGTCTTCGGTATGGGACATCATCACAGTCATGGAAGTCATTCACATGCACATCATGCAAATCGAAGAGCATTGCTATATAGCTTTTGTCTAATTTTATCTTTTCTAATAGTGGAACTGATCGGTGGAATCATGGCGAACAGCCTTGCGTTGCTATCTGATACTGGGCATATGTTAAGTGATGCAGCGGCATTAGGTTTCAGCCTATTAGCTTTGAAAATAGGGGAAAAGCAAGCAAGTGAAACGAAAACATACGGATATAAACGATTTGAAATTTTAGCCGCATTGTTGAATGGACTGACACTATTGCTTATTTCGGTCTTGATTTTCTATGAAGCATACCAACGTTTTTATTATCCACCTAAAGTAATGAGTTCGGGAATGTTGACAGTCGCAGGAATCGGGCTGATCGTCAATATTTTAGCCGCTTGGATTTTGATGAAAGGGGATAAGAACGACAATCTCAACATAAAAAGCGCCTTTTTACACGTGCTGGGCGATTTGCTTGGATCCATCGGGGCCATTGTTGCCGGCTTGCTGATATGGCTTTTTGGTTGGAATATTGCCGATCCGATAGCCAGTGTATTGGTTTCTGTTTTAATTATGATCAGTGGTTGGCGCATAGTGAAGGATTCTATCCATATTCTGATGGAAGGGAGACCATCGAATATTGATTTGCAAGAAGTAAAAAATCAATTATTGTCTTTGGCAGGAGTCACCAATGTTCATGATTTACATGTTTGGTCCATTACTTCAGATTTTCCGGCTTTAAGCTGTCATCTTGTCGTTCATTCTCAAATTGATCGGGATCAAGTATTATATGAGGCAAGAGAAAAGCTGCAGAAGCAGTTTGGCATTCATCATTCCACTATACAAATAGAAGAAACGAAAAAATGCACGGAAGTAGATATTTGCAATTAATCTCCCTTTAAACGAGGGAGATTTTTCATTTTATTTTTTACAGCAACAATTATAGTCGTAAAAAGATCAAATATACGGCTAGAATACGACTTTTTTTATGGCTATTAAGACATTTGAAGCGATACTATATCATCCTATTTTTATTTGCTTATATAAGCATATTGTTATATTATGATATATGAATGGAGGAGTGGTAAAATGAATCGAGTGGTTACGAATATAGACGACGTCGCGACAATATTAAAGTTATTAGGCGATAAAACTAGACTTACCATGATGGCGTTATTAGACAATAAAAATTGTTGCGTATGTGAGTTGGTTGAATTTTTTCAGATGAGTCAACCCGCCATTAGCCAACATCTCAGGAAGTTAAAAGATGCAGGTTTACTAAATGAAACCAAGAAAGCCCAATGGGTTTTTTATTCTGTCAATAAGGAACATGAAATGTATTCGCTCATTCAAGATATATTGGCTCATGTTCCTGACCAGCAAGAAAAATTAAAAGAACTTGAAGAAAAAGGCACAAGAATTTTATGTGAATAACGATAGAGGTGATTTTTTGCTTTCCGTCCTACTAGCATCATTGATTTTCCTCGCAACTTTAATATTTGTGATTTGGCAACCCAAAAACTTATCTATTGGATGGTCTGCATGCGGGGGCGCTCTGCTTTCTATTATGGTAGGTGTAGTAGATTTTCAAGATGTCCTAACTGTGACAGGAATTGTGTGGAATGCGACTCTTGCTTTTATTTTTATTATTATCATATCAATGATTTTAGATGAAATTGGATTTTTTGAATGGGCCGCATTACATATGGCAAAAGCGGCAAAAGGAAACGGAGTAAAGATGTTTATCTTTGTTTCTATTTTAGGAGCCATAGTAGCCGCCTTTTTTGCGAATGATGGGGCAGCCCTCATTTTAACTCCCATTGTTCTTGCCATGGTACGAGCTTTACAATTTGATGAAAAGAAAGTACTGCCTTTTATTCTGGCAAGTGGTTTTATCGCAGATACAACCTCATTACCGTTTGTGGTTAGTAACCTAGTAAACATTGTTTCCGCCGATTATTTTCATATTAAGTTTGTTGAGTATGCAACGCGCATGATCATTCCTACCGTTTTCTCGTTTGGAGCCAGTATTTTGGTTTTATATTTGTATTTTCAAAAAAATATACCAAAACAATATGATGTGTCTCATTTAAAGAAACCAATTGAAGCCATTAAGGATCAAAAAATGTTTAAGATAGCTTGGAGTGTATTAAGTATTTTATTAGTAGGCTATTTTATCAGTCAATTTACTAAAATTCCTGTGTCTATCATTGCGGGAGTGGTCGCACTTGTTTTCTTGTCCATTGGTAGAAGAACCCCAGCTGTTCACGTTAAACAAATACTAAAAGGTGCACCATGGGAAATTGTCTTTTTCTCTATTGGTATGTATGTCGTCGTCTACGGATTAAGAAACGTAGGATTGACGAATGTATTATCTGATGTGATTCAAGCCGCGGCAAATAAAGGTTTACTTGTAGGAACCATTTCAATGGGGTTTATCGCAGCGATTCTTTCATCGATTATGAATAACATGCCGACCGTAATGATTGATGCTTTAGCCATAGCTAATACAAACACAACCGGAATCATTCGTGAAGGACTCATTTATGCGAATGTGATTGGTTCTGATTTAGGGCCTAAAATTACCCCAATCGGTTCTTTGGCCACCCTCCTTTGGCTGCATGTATTATCGACGAAAGGAGTCAAAATTACTTGGGGAACCTACTTTAAAAACGGGATTATTTTAACCGTACCAACCATACTCATTACACTGATTGGACTTTATTTATGGTTGCTTATCATCTAATAAAGGAGCATGTGAAAATGAAGAAGAAAACCATTTACTTTTTATGCACCGGAAACTCTTGCCGCAGTCAGATGGCAGAAGGTTGGGCCAAAAAATATCTTGGTGATGAGTGGGAAATATATAGTGCCGGCATTGAGGCCCACGGATTAAATCCGAATGCAGTAAAAGCCATGAAAGAAGTGGGGATTGACATTGCGAACCAAACATCGGATGTCATTGATCCTGACTTGTTAAACAATGCGGATATGGTGGTAACATTATGCGGGCATGCTGCTGATAACTGTCCAGTAACATCGCCGCATGTGAAGCGCGTACACTGGGGATTTGACGATCCTGCAAAAGCGGAAGGGACAGAAGAAGAAAATTGGGCTGTATTCCAGCGTGTTCGCGATGAGATCGGGGAAAGAATTAAGCGATTTGCAGAGACGGGTGAATAAAAGTATTATTGTCTATACAGAAAAATCAATATTATTAACATCAATTTATAGCCGTCACTTGCAGCCGAGAGAGTGTTCTCTCGGCTACTATTCTACAGTAAGGAAGGTATATTGTGTGAAAAAGATCAACCAAGCAATGTGTGAACCTACGAGTAAATGGGTTCAAAACATCAATCTTCATTAACAAAAACCGCGATGAAGTGAAAAAGGGACAACAAGACAGTCTTAAGGAACTTGGAAGTTCACAAATCTTATCCCGACTAAATTCACACATGGGTCTGAAAGGAGTAGCACTAATGAAATACACACTAGTTGAAAGAGATCATTTTCAAGTAGTTGGAATAAAGAGAGAAATTTCGTTTGTCAATAATGAGAATTTTGAGAGTATTCCAAAATTATGGGATCAATGGAAGAAGGATGGGGCAGTTGATTTATTATTTAAGTTGAACAATGGTGAAATAAAAGGTGTATTAGGTGTATGTGCCGCTAACAGTCATACTCAATCGAAGCAAGTAATGGATTATTGGGTAGCAACTGAATATGATGGCAAAACACCTGACGGACTATGTAATTTGAAAATACCTGCATCAAAATGGGCTGTATTTGAAGTTCACGGACCGATGCCTGAAGCTATTCAGAAAGCATGGGTACAAATTTTTTCAGAATGGTTCCCATCTAGTGGCTATAAGCACGCAGGAACACCAGCGTTAGAAGTGTATACAAATGAAGATCCCGCCAGCCCTGATTTTTATTCGAAAATTTGGGTGCCAGTCAATTGACCTGCTCGTCATTTTCTGCCCTGCCAACTGTCGCTAGTCTTCAAGTTTTTGAACACTCCCTATAGCCAAAAAAGCCGTTGTGAACTTCAGTGACTTTTTTGGCTCAATCGAGAGTTAAGTGGTTAGCTCACGGATCACTTTCGAAAGAAGAACCATTCCTCTATTCAAATCAGCTATAGAAGCATAGGAATAAGAAAGTCGAAGATACTGAGTCGCATGTTGATCGTAGACATTTCCTGGATTCAATAGAATTCCGTGTTCTAATGCTTTTTCAAAAAGTTCACGTATAGAGAGTGAAGGTAATAAGCGAAGCCATATATAAAAACCGCCTTTTGGAACAGACCAGGTCGCAATGTCGGAAAAATACCTTTGCAATGAATCATTCATGACCTCTCTTCGCACCTTCAATGCTTTTCTGACCTCATCCAAATGGCGATGGTATAATCCGCTTGAAAGCCATTCCGCAACCGCCCACTGGGACAAGGAACTGGATCCGTAATCGGTTTGCATTTTAATATCCGCCAATCGCTCAATGACAGGGATCGGCCCAACTACCCAGCCGATTCTCAAGCCGGGACTCAATGTTTTCGACATGCTCCCGAGATACAGAACAAGTCCATTTTTATCGATGGCTTTCAAAGGCGGGGGAGGCGGAGAATCGAGCCAAAGTTCCCTATATACGTCATCTTCAATAATCGGCAGTCGCTCCTGTTCACATACATCCATCAATTCTCTTCGTCTTTCTTCAGACATCAAAATTCCTGTTGGATTATGGAAGGACGGGATCGTATAAAGCAACGCAGCGTTTTGCCGCTTTTTTTGTTCCGTAATCTTTTTTATTTGAACTCCATCTTCATCTATAGGAAGTCCAAATAATCGCATCCCGGCAGATTGAAACACATGCAGGGAATACAGGTATGATGGTTTTTCTAGAAAGATCGTAGACCCTCGCTGCAAGAGGCCCATTGAAATCAATTGCAATGCTTGTAAAGCTCCGGACACAATCAAAATGGAAGAAGGGGAAGCCTCAATTCCTATGGTTTTTAAATATCCGCTAAGCTGTTCCCTAAGAAACAGCAGCCCTTTAGGCTCTTCGTAGCCTAGTGAATTGATGCGGTCCGGCAGTCGTTTAAAGACTTCTTTCATCATCTCACGAGGAAATAAATCAGGCGAAAGCTCTCCTGTTCCCAGCCGGATGATATTTGGAGCAAATTCTGCTTGATTGATTTCCTGTATCGTAGGCAAATTAGGATAATGGCTCCCTGCTTGCACATAGGAATTCCAATCTGGGGGCGGGGCAGAGTCCATCAAGGACCATGTATTATTAATAATCTTGGTACCGCTCCCGCTTTTTCCTTCCAGCAATCCATCAGCAATCAATTCTTCCACAGCCGCCACGATCGTACTGCGGTTCACTTCCCATGCTTGGGCTAATGTACGTTGAGGAGGGATTTTCATCCCTACAGTCCATTCTCCTGTTTCAATTTTTTCTTTTATATACTCTTTGATTTGGATGTAGAGGGGAGTTGGAGATGATTTGTCGGGTTTCCAATCCAATTCGATCATGAAAAAATTCTCTCCCATAAAAAATTTTTGAATTCATCTATTTGGATGAGTCTTTAGAGAAGATAGGGCATTAAACAAAAAGCTCTCCTTTTATAACTGTGACAGCTTTACCGGATAATAGGACACGGTTGTTTGCCATTTTGACCTTTATCATTCCTCCTCTGGCTGAGGCTTGATAGGCAATAAACTCGTCTTTGTTTAATCGGCGCTTCCAATAAGGGCCCAAACAACAATGTGCCGAACCGGTAACGGCGTCTTCGACAATCCCTTGTGCGGGAGAAAATAACCGAGAAATGAAATCAAACCTTCCGGAACTTGATCGGCTTGTCACGATGACTCCACGAATTGGGAGTTGGGCAATGGAATCGATATCAGGTATGAGATTTTTTACTACATCGTCTGACTCGACTTCGACGATATAATCAAGCTGATTTTTTCCTACGTATTTTGGTACAACTCCCAATGCTTGAATCAGTCTGTCCGGAGCATTGATTTCGTGGTCCGGAGCGGATGGAAAATCAAGTTCAATCCAGCCATTCTTTACGGTGGCAGTCAGTACTCCGCTTTTTGTGCTAAAACTTACTGGATTTTCCGCTTTTATGTATCCCATCTCCCATAAAACGTAGGCGCTAGCCAAAGTTCCATGACCACAGAGGGGGATTTCCATAGACGGAGTAAACCAACGCAAGCTGAATTTGCCATTTGTATGTTTGATAAAAGCAGTTGTTGGCAAATGGATCTCCTTCGCTACCTTTTGCATCCATCCCGCATCTTTTGATTCCGGTAAAAAACAAACAGCAGCAGCGTTTCCCGCAAATGGTTGATCCGTAAACGCATTTATTAGAAAAATGTTCATTTCGTCCTCTCCCCATAATGCTTGTTTTGATTATACAACTTAGTTGGTATCGAATCCAACCAATTGGTTGGAGACAACGATTGATATTCGAGTAAAATGGTATTCATACGATAGCAATAGGGGGGATTTGAATGACAGAAGCCTTCATTCACGGACTTATTCTCGCATTTGGACTAATCCTTCCTCTTGGCGTCCAAAACGTTTTTGTTTTTAATCAGGGGGCCCTTCAGAAACGCTTTATCCATGCTTTCCCGGTCGTTTTAACGGCTTCAATATGCGATACACTTTTAATCACCCTTGCTGTTTTGGGTGTATCTCTTATGGTTTTGGGTTCTTTTTGGATCAAAACGATCCTATTAACCACTGGAATGGTGTTTTTGTTCTATATGGGGTGGAGTACTTGGAAAAGCACTCCTGCTGCTGAAAAAGGAAAGAACGAAAATACTGCCAAAGAAACTTTTACTCCTTTAAAACAAGTTGTGTTTTCGGCATCGGTCTCGTTGCTGAATCCTCATGCGATCATGGATACGGTTGGAGTGATCGGAACGAGTTCACTTCAATACAATGGGTCTGAAAAAATGGCCTTCTCACTTGCTTGTATTCTGGTTTCTTGGATCTGGTTTGCGGGACTGGCAGTGGCTGGCCGGATAACAGGGGAGATAGATAAATCTGGACGCTTGATGAGGATTTTCAACAAAATTTCAGCATTGGTAATGTGGGGAGCAGCCATATATATTGGATTCACGCTGATAATATAAAAGCCGGGTTTCTGGATCACAGTGGTGGAAATCATTCGTAACGAGGTTTCATTTTCCTCGCCAATGATTGAACTATCAATACTAAGATTAAAAACTCTTGTAAGTCTATTAAACATAGTAATAGTCTAAAAGTGAATCCAGTTACTGATGACGATCATAATAGGGAGATCAAGAAGCAGTGGAAACTTTTTAAGCGGAATCGAAAGGAGGAGTTAGGATTGAAACACCCGTTTGCACATTATCGTTCTTTATTTCCTGTTTTAGAGTCGAAAATCCATCTGGCGAGTTGTTCGCAAGGCGCCATTTCAAAAACTGTATCCGAATCGATTGAAGAGTATATGAATAGTTTATTATCGATGGGCGTTAATTGGAATCAAGCCATAAAGGAAGTGGAAAAGGCAAAATCCAGTTTTGCAAAATTAATTGGTGCTGCACCTGATGAGATTGCTGTATTCAGTTCGGTATCTGACATTTTTTCTGCTATTGCTTCTTCTCTTTTTTTTGAAAAAGGTAAAAATATCGTTGTGACTACAGATATGGACTTTCCAACCGTCGGTCATGTATGGCTTGCTCAGGAGAAATTTGGAGCAAATGTGAGATTTATTCCTTCACAACAAGGAGTGATCCCTTTAGAATATTACGAACGTTATGTAACTTCTGATACGCTCATCACATCCATTTCCCATATTGGTTATCACAATGGATTCAAACAAGATATTCAAGCAATCGCGGAAATTGTCCATCGTAAAGGTTCTCTTTTATTGGTGGATGCTTATCAATCAGCAGGACAAGTTCCTATTGATGTAAAGAAAATGGATATTGACATATTGGCGGCAGGAACGAGGAAATACATATTAGGTATTCCGGGCATATCCTTCTTATATATAAAAAAAGAATTAGCAGAAAAATGGAAGCCTCGTATAACAGGATGGTTTGGTCAAGAAAATCATTCGAAATTCAACGTTCATCAATTCACATTAGCAGCTGGAGCACGTCGTTTTGAAACTGGTACACCTTCTTTTATCAGCGCTTATGCCGCTGCCGCCGCTCTTCGTTTGCTTCTTGATATAGGAGTGGAGAATATATCTTCTTATTTAAATCCATTAGCTCAATTCGCATTAGATTATGGACAAGAAAAAGGATTACACGTTGCTGGGCCTCTATCTGCTGATCAGCGAGGCGCCATGACAGCTTTTTATGTGAAAAATGCTGAGCAGATTGTATCTATTTTGAAAGAGAGAAATATCATTGTTTCTGCAAGAAACGACGTCATCCGAATCGCTCCCCATTTTTACAATACGCAGGATGAAATTCGGCAGGCGATTGGCGAGTTGACAACCGCTCTTATACAAACGAACGGGGGAAATGAATGAGATGGTCATTAAGAAAAAGGGACATGAAACAGGCGCCAATGGAGTTGATTTGACAATATATAAAAAAGAGCATGCCAAATGCGAATTTTTGTTTGAAAAATGTTAAGATTAAAATAAAGATTTATCCACTTTCACCAGCCTTCACAAAGATTGAATCGCTGATTTGTCTTCATTGGGCTTATCAAAGAAGTTATCCTGTTGAACGATTAAAATGAGGCATGGACTTGTTACTCGATTGAATAAACTATAGGATAAGAAACTGTTTTGAATTCATCCAGATCATTTTTCTTCAACAGTTTCCTTTTGCGGCAAAAAAGCGAAAAATGGTACCATACCCATAAATCTTCTGGTGAAGGGACAGAATAGTTGTGAAAGTAGGAATTGCTTTAGGAGGCGGTGCCGTACGCGGGATAGCCCATATTGGAGTGTTAAAAGTATTAAAGAAGCATCAAATCCCCATTGATTTTATATCGGGAACGAGTATGGGCGGTGCGATTGGAGGCTTAGTTGCCGCGGGTATTGATGTAGAAGAAATTGAAGAGTTTGTTCTAAGCACGCCATCTTATCGATTGATGGATATTGGAATTCGAAAACGTGGAATTTTAGCCGGAAATAAAATATACGCTATTTTGATTCAATTTTTGGAGCAAAAAGGGCTTGGTGATATTAAAATCGAGGATTTGAAGATACCGTTTCGGGCAGTATCGGTCGATTTGATCAAAGGAAGTGTTTTCGTGATGAAAGAAGGCAGCCTTGTCTTGGCTATTCGAGCAACCACATCGGTTCCTGGTATTTTTTCTCCTGTTCATTATCAAGGCAAAGTATTGGTGGATGGTGGAATTTTAAATAATCTCCCTGCCGACTTGCTTCATGAAGCCGGAATGGATAAGATCCTTGCAGTAGATGTCGAAAGGGAACATGATGAACAGGAACCTCGTAATATATTCGAAACGGTTTATCGTTCGTTTACAATTATGATGACCGTGCAGCGCCGTGTCAACTTGAAGTATGCAGATGTCGTTTTTCGTCCGGAAGTAGGTCATATTTTAGCGTTCGACACAAGCAGAATCCGAGAATGCATTGAAGCTGGTGAGCGAGAAGCTCAACGGAAGATTCCTGAAGTGTTATCTTTGTTAGAATAAAATAGTATAGGGGGTTGAATTGGAAATGGATTTAATCAAAAAAGGATTGTCATTTGGACTTGGTTTAGCTGTTACAAGCAAGGAACAAGCAGAAAAATTTGTGAATGATTTGGTGAAAAAAGGGGAGTTGTCTCTGGAAGAATCAAAAGACATGGTCAATCAGCTGATTCAGCGGGGAGAAGAAGAAAAAAAAGGATTACAACGCATTGTACGGGAGCAAATCAAACAAATATTAAACGAATTGGATTTAGCGACAAAAGAGGATATTCAAAAACTGGAACAACGAATTCAGAAATTGGAAAATGATGATAAGTAAAGGAACCCTGTCTCGGGTTCCTAGTCTTTTGAAGGGGATATAGTATGATTGGGAAAAGAATTCGTCATATCAGTCGTTATCGCGATATTGCTATTACGTTGATTCGAAATGGTTTTGGAATGGTGGTCGAGGAAACCGGCATTGCTCAATTTCTCTCCCTCCCTCAGCGTCTGTTTTTCGAGAAGAAGGAAAAAGCTTCTAAGTCTGTCGGTGAACGAATTAGAATCGTTCTGGAAGAATTGGGTCCTACTTTCGTGAAATTGGGGCAAATCGCCAGTACTCGCCCTGATTTGATTCCTGAAGAGATCATCAGAGAATTAGAAAAACTGCAAGACCATGTTCCACCTTTCTCTTTTCAAGAAGTGCGTGAAATTGTTCAAAATGAATTAGGAGAAGAAATTGAAAACATATTTCTCCATTTTGAGGACGTGCCGCTTGCGGCTGCTTCGATCGGACAAGTCCATCGGGCCACTTTGCGCACCGGGGAACAGGTAGCAGTCAAAATACAACGTCCAAATATTACAACTGTGATTGAAACAGATTTGGAAATTCTTCAAGATTTGGCGACATTAGCTGAACAACGATCGGAATTGGCAGCAAAGCATCAAATCCGTGATATGATGGATGAATTTTCTAAGTCCCTTCGCGAAGAACTCGATTATACGAATGAAGCACGGAATGCGGAGAAAATTGCCAATCAGTTTAAAGATGACTCTACCATCTATGTTCCAAAAGTTTTTTGGGAGTATACCACTAAAAAAGTATTAACGATGGAATATGTCGAAGGGGTAAAATTCAATGAAATAGACCAACTGAAGAAAAATGGCTACAACTTAAAAAACTTAGCTGAACGTCTTGCAAAAGGAATTTTTCAACAAGTTTTCATCGGTGGCTTTTTTCACGGGGACCCGCATCCAGGAAATGTACTAGTATTACCTGGAGAGATCATTGCTTTTCTCGATTTTGGAATGGTAGGGCGGCTTACTCCCTATATGAGATATCATTTTTCATCTTTAATCATTTCGTTGATGCGTCAAAGTACCGATGGGGTGATTCATTCGATCAGTGCAATGGGATTGATTCCGGATGATGTAAACATGAAACAGTTGCGAGCTGATGTAGAACGTATGAGGGAAAAGTATTATGATGTTCCTTTAAGCCAAATTCGTTTAGGGGAGGCCGTGAACGATTTATTTCGTTTAGCTTTTCAGCATTCAATCCGAATTCCGGCCGACTTATCATTATTAGGAAAAACTTTGCTGACGGTTGAAGGCGTAGTTGAAAATCTTGATCCTGAATTCAGCATACTCGATATTGCCGAACCATTTGGCCGTCGACTGTTAAAAGAACGATACCATCCCAAAAATGTAGCAGAAACGGTATGGAAGCAAGTTTCTGATTATGGAGAATTGATTTTGGACTTTCCAAAACACATGAAAGAATTTGCTTCTTTGGCCAAGCGGGGAAGACTTCGTATGGAGGTCGGCATCCCGGAACTGGATCTTTTTTTAAAGAAATTGGATCAGATCAGTAATCGATTATCATTTAGCATTGTTTTATTGTCTTTCAGCATCATTATGGTTGGGATCATTATCGGTTCTTCCATGAATAGACAATCCACGTTGTTGTGGAAGTTTCCCGCCATTGAGATGGGATTCGTGGTGGCGACACTCATGTTTTTTTGGCTTTTGTATTCGATTTTTAAGTCAGGAAGATTTTAATGAAATAGAAAAATGAATGATCGCAAGTGGAAGAACCCCCGGCTGTAGGGGGAGTTTCACTGTATACATTACGATTGGGCAGCAAGTCTAATGCATAACAGGAAAAAGTCTAAAAGGAGAACGCCTTTTAGTGATTGGTATTCGATGATGTTTTTGCGGGATGGTGTCAAAAAATAAGAATAAAATGGGGCTGTATGATTGTGTTTTATACCCCTTACCGGTATAATGTATAATGAAGATGCGATCAGAATGAGGTGATATCAGTGGACCACTGTGAAGATAATTCCATCAATCCTAAAATGGTTCCCCGAACAGAGGAAGAAATCGAAAGTTTAATAAAGCGCTTGAAACGCATTGAAGGACAGGTGCGTGGAGTGCAAAAAATGGTGGAGGACAACCGTTATTGTATTGATATTTTAGTTCAAATTTCGGCTATTCAAGCCGCATTAAAGAAAGTAGGTTTTAATTTGTTGGAACGTCATGCCAATCATTGTGTTTCTAAAGCGATTCGTGAAGGCAACGGAGAAGAATCCATTCAAGAGTTAATGGAAGTTGTTAAGCAATTCTCTAAGTAAAGGGGGGAATGCTTTATGAGTGAACAAAAGATCGTCACATTAAAAGTGACTGGTATGACATGTGCCGCTTGTTCCAATCGTATTGAGAAAGTGCTGAACAAGATGGATGGAGTAGAAGCCAATGTCAATTTAGCGATGGAAAAAGCAACGGTTAAATATGATCCGGCTAAACAAAGTGTAGCCGATATTCAAACAAGAATTAACAAATTAGGATATGGCGTTGCGACTGAAAAAGTAACGCTGGATATTGAAGGGATGACATGCGCGGCCTGTGCGACTCGTATCGAAAAAGGGCTAAAACGCATGGAGGGCGTTACAAGTGCGGTTGTTAACCTGGCGACAAACAGTGCGGTTGTAGAATACAATGAAGGCGTTTCTTCTGTAGAAGATATTTTAGAAAAAATCAAAAAGCTAGGCTACAAGGGACAGATCCACGATGAAGAACAAGATCAAGCTGATCGAAGAAATGTGCAGCTGAAACAAAAGCAACGACAGCTGGCTATTTCGATCATCTTATCATTGCCCTTGCTTTATACGATGATTGCTCATATGCCTTTTGATTTAGGCTTGCCGCTGCCGCATTTATTAATGAATCCATGGTTCCAGCTTCTATTAGCGACACCCGTTCAGTTTTACATAGGCGGTCCTTTTTATGTTGGGGCATATCGGGCATTGCGGAACAAAAGCGCCAACATGGATGTATTAGTAGCTCTTGGAACATCGGCCGCTTACTTTTACAGCTTGTACGAAGCGTTTAAAACTTTAGCCAATCCCGAATATATGCCGAAATTGTATTTTGAAACAAGTGCCTTGCTGATTACGCTTGTACTGGTTGGAAAATACTTCGAGTCACTGGCAAAAGGAAGAACGACAGAAGCCATCTCTAAGCTGTTGAGCTTGCAAGCAAAAGAAGCTCTTGTGATCCGTAATGGTCAAGAAGTAAAAGTTCCGCTTGAAGAAGTGGTGATCGGAGATACCATTCTTGTCAAACCCGGAGAAAAAATCCCGGTAGACGGCACTGTTATTTCCGGGATATCCTCCGTGGACGAATCCATGATTACTGGCGAATCGATTCCGGTTGATAAGAAAGAAGGAGACGCTGTCATAGGAGCTACTTTGAATACAAATGGCGTACTGACCATTCGAGCCGAAAAGGTAGGAAAAGAGACGGCCCTTGCCAATATCATTAAAATCGTTGAAGAGGCTCAAGGTTCTAAAGCGCCGATTCAGCGGATGGCAGATGTCATCTCAGGAATTTTCGTGCCTATTGTGGTAGGGATTTCTGTTGCATCGTTTATGATATGGTACTTCATTGTGGCGCCGGGTGACTTGCCAAAGGCGCTTGAAGTGGCCATTGCGGTTCTTGTCATCGCCTGTCCTTGTGCGCTTGGATTGGCCACTCCGACATCCATTATGGTCGGAACCGGTAAAGGGGCGGAAAAAGGGATCCTCTTTAAAGGGGGTGAGTATTTAGAAGGAACGCATACAATCAATGCTGTGCTGCTGGATAAAACAGGTACTGTTACAAAGGGAAAACCAGAAGTAACAGATGTAGTAGAGTTTCAAAATGGCATGCTTGATTATGCCGTTTCAGCCGAGAGCGCTTCTGAACATCCGCTGGCCCAGGCGATAGTGGAATACGGAAAAAAACAAGCGATTTCCATAAAACCATCGGAGCATTTCTCCGCCATTCCCGGCCACGGAATTGAAGCTGTTATTGAAGGCAAACATGTTCTTGTTGGAACGCGAAAATTGATGAAGGAACACTCGATTGACATATCCGAGCATGAAAATCAAATGGCGGATTTTGAAAAACAAGGGAAAACCGCCATGCTGGTTGCCATTGACCATCAGATTGCCGGCATCATTGCTGTCGCGGATACCGTAAAAGAAAGCTCCAAAGAAGCCATTCAAACTTTAAAACAAATGGGTATAGAAGTGTACATGGTAACGGGAGACAATCAACGCACGGCTGAAGCGATAGCGAAGCAAGTGAATGTGGATCATGTGTATGCCGAAGTGCTCCCTGAAGACAAAGCGAAAATCGTTGAAGAACTCCAAAAACAAGGAAAACGAGTGGCGATGGTTGGCGATGGGATCAATGATGCTCCCGCTCTTGCAAAAGCGGATATCGGAATGGCCATCGGCACAGGAACGGATGTCGCGATTGAAACGGCTGATGTAACGTTGGTTGGCGGAGATCTGGCACATATTCCAAATGCGATTGAGTTAAGTCGTAAAACGATGAGAAACATTCGACAAAATCTATTTTGGGCTTTGTTTTATAATTCTGTTGGCATTCCTGTGGCAGCAGCTGGATTATTGGAGCCTTGGGTTGCGGGAGCGGCTATGGCATTCAGCTCTGTATCGGTTGTGACAAACGCGCTTCGTTTGAAACGCGTGAAAATAGAAAATGGAACCATATAAAGGAGGAATTCTTAATGGACATTACATTAAACGTAGAAGGAATGACTTGCGGACACTGCAAAATGGCCGTAACAAATGCTCTTAAAGAGCTGGAAGGTGTGAAAAATGTAGATGTGCATCTAAAAGAAGGCACTGTGGAAGTAGTTTTTGATGAGACAAAAGTCAGTGTAGAAAAAATGAAAGAAGCGATCGAGGATCAAGGTTACGATGTGAAATAACATTCACAAGAGATCATGGAGCAAAAATCCATGATCTCTTATCATTTTTGACATGATCAACGGTTTGGACGACAAGAGTCTGACAAGCCTAACTATGAACATTTTTACGGACAAATTTGGCATTAGAAATGATGAATACAACCTTTTCCATTTTGATAGGGCGTTAAACTACAAGAAAACAGAGAAACAGTATGGAGAAACACAAAAAAGGAGTGGAATAAAATGAAAGTCCTTATTGCAGGTGCAAATGGTCATACAGGTCGATTGATCGTGGAGCTGCTTGGAAAAAGCAAACATGAAGCGTATGCGATGATTCGAGATGAATCTCAAGCAGAAAATTTGAAACAACTTGGTGCAAAGGAAGCAATCGTAGCTGATTTGGAAAAAGATTTGACTCATGCTGTAAAAGGGATGGATGCTGTAATATTCGCAGCTGGTTCCGGCTCCAAAACAGGTCCGGATAAAACCATTTCAGTCGACCAAGAAGGAGCAAAACGCCTGGTTGACGCTGCGAAAAAAGAAGGTATTTCCCATTTTATCATGCTCAGTTCTTATGGAGCCGGTGTTCCGGATGCTTTGCCGAATTTGGAACTTTATTTGAAAGCAAAAGGGGAAGCTGATCGATACTTACAAGAGAGTGGATTAACATATACGATTGTCCGACCAGGTTGGCTAAGTTTTGATCCACCTACGGGAAAAGTCGAAATAGCTGATCATTTTGAAAGTGTGGAAGGACGGAATATTCCACGAGGTGACGTAGCTAAAGTGATTGTCTCTTGTCTTGATTTGGAAAATGCCAAAAATAAAACGTTCGAGCTTCTAGCAGGTGATCAATCCATAGAGGATGCACTCCGTACGTTATAAGGGATTTGGAAAACACGGAACATGATTGAACAGTTGTAAAGATATTTAAGCGCGGTTCTTTAAAGGCTGACTCAACGGGATAAATCCGTGAATGATTGCTCTATTGTAAAAGATCGGAAGTGTCAAGGAGCTTTCGTAGCATGCTGTTGTTGCATAATACTACGAACTCCTTGACATGATCTGATACGTTTGCAATTCAATGAATGATCATCCATATTCAATCCCCAATTTACATTCAGAATAGTTGACATCTTCCATCTAATCCTTCATCTTATACTCATACCACCCATTTGAATTCCGCTTCCATTCTTCCGATTGAAGGTCAAAAACCCTTGCTTTGTTGTCCAAATGGCAAACAAAAGGATAGATAGTGTAAGAATTGATTTAATCTTCGTGATAGTTCCGGTGCGCAATAATGCGTTTCGTACGAATCCTACGAAATGAATCCAAAAATAGCCATCAAAACCGCATAATTAACTGTATGTTCAGAAAATAAAAAATTTTAAAATAAATACATGAACCTACACTTATTTTAGAAAAGGGGTGCTTAAAATGGCTGTTATGCGGATAGGTCGTGCTGAATTAAGGGTCTTGGATCTTGAAGAATCCGTCAAGTATTATACGGAAGTGATTGGACTGGATGAAGTGGGAAGAAGTGACGGAAAAGTGTACTTTAAAGCGTGGGATGAATTCGATCACCACAGTCTCATTCTTCAAGAGGCCGATTCCCCGAGACTTGATCACTTGGCTTTTAAAGTGGAAAATGAAGAGGATTTATCCAAGTTTGAAAAAAAGATCGAG